>NZ_AGBG01000004.1:0-142643 GCF_000225005.1 Ectothiorhodospira sp. PHS-1
CTGGCTCGCCCCCTGACCCGCGAGCAATGCCGCTGGGTGGCCGATAGAGCCGGGGAGTACTGGCTGCGGTGGTTCATCGCCTGGCCACCAGTGCTCTGGCTGGCCGTGCAGATCGGCCCGCCGGCAGGGGCGGTAATACACTTGCTTTTCACCGCACTGGCCGGATGGACCTTGGTGGGCGTTACAGTGGCCGTTGCCAGGACACGTCGCGAACAGACTCAGCTTGAAGCCTGACCCCTACTGCTCACGGGACCGCAGGCGGATCATACTCTGGCGGCCGCCGTGCGACCACGTTCCCCTTGCCATCGGAAACAAACTCGGGAAACAGTGCTGCCTCCAGCTTTGTGGTCCCAACTTGGAAATAGCTGTCCGCCACCTGCTGCAGGTTTCGCCCGTTGCGATGCCTCTTGGGTGGCGCTGCGACGGTAATGTTCTTCCTCGGGTGGCGTTGTTTCACCATACGAACAACCGGCACCAGATCCGAGTCGGCAGTCAACAACAGCCCTCGGTCGAAGACATCGTCCTCGGCATCAGCCAGAAACCTCAGTGCCAGATGAACATCGGTTTCCTTCTCCTCCCGGCTAGTCCACGTGGACTGGCATTTGAAGCATTGCACGGTCTTTTCCTTGAAGTGGGCCATGACCACCTCAACGCCCGAAGCCTTCAATGCCTTGGTGTACTCACGATGACGCGCATAGGCATCAGGCAACCAAGTAGCATAAGCGGAGAAGTAGACTACAGAAGCCACCCTCTCTGTGGGTTTCGCAAGCTCCGCCGCCAACCGGGCCAGGTTGACCCACTTCAGCTCCGGTCGTCGCAAGTCACTGACGGCGTGGTAAAAGTTGAATCCATCAACATACAGCGCCAGTCGCCTCATTATTCACCATCCCTAAAGTGAAAAGGCCGAGCCCCTTGCGGGAACCCGGCCTTTATCCTCGGGGACGCACCCCGAGGGGGGAACTCATGCGCAATGATGGGATGTTGCCGAGGAAAAATCAAGTAAAAGACGTGCCCGTAGAAATAGCAACATCCTGTCGCTATTCTAGAAGAACTGGGTGGCGCCCGGCCGTCCAGCTGCTTACCTACTCAACACTTTTTCCCGGTAGACTTGGGCTTCGACCGTCGGTGTCCGGAAACACTGACGGTCTTCGGCCCAGGCTTGCCGGAAGTGCGTTTCGGATAACACTTCGTCTTGGCCATCGCCTCGACTCCTTCACCTGACGACAGGACGGGCCTGCCTCCCCAGGGAGCCCCATGCCCCCAGCTTGTACGGGCTGGATCTCACAGGGGTCAGGCAAAGAGAACGACCGGGCACCACGGTCCAAGTGTAATTTCACCCTGTCACAACCGGCAAATCTTCCGCAGATGATCGAGGTCCGTTCCTCGTTTCCGGTCCACCCTCTGTCAGTAACGGCCCTATCACCAATCGGTGATTGCTGGATTAGGGTGATGGGGAAATGGATCGTCTGCTGCACGTCGCCGCAGACCGGGAACTGCGTCAGGAGTGGGAGATCAGACTTACCGGTCCTCGGCCAGACGGGCCGGGCTGGCCTGAGATTGTCCAGGCACGGGTACGCTCCATTGCCAACCGCGCCACACGGGTATCCAGCAACCACGGCCACATCCTGCGTGGCCTGCCGCTCACGGCGGAAGATGTCGCTTTCATTCAGCGTTGCCTTGCCAAGATCCCCCGGCAGCGCCACAGGGAAGTCCTAGGAGGCTACCGCCGTCGATGGAGGGAGGCCTTCAAAGCGGAGGGCGCGGACCACCGCCGGGAGAACGCCGGACGCAGGACCGCCAACACCTACCTGGTGAGGTGTCTACCCACCATGGCCGACGTCTCGCCGCGGAGAGGTCACGACGCTCGCTGAGCGAGGGTCTGCTCAATTACGCCGTGCATGTACCCGACCAGTGCGCCGACATCACTCTCACGCCCTCGCCAGGAATCCCGACACTCACCCAGGTATGCCCGTCTCGCAATTTCCATCAGGGGTCGATGCCCTGCTGGAAGGCGGCTGACGGCCCAGGCTGCCGCGTTGTCCTTTGAGACGATCTCGCCGGTCTCGACGGTCATCCACATCCTGGCCAGGGTCAGGAGCACGTTGCGTTCGTCCCCTTCCAGGCCACCAATCAACTCCGGAAGCGAATCAGCAATCGCCTTCCGCACGTCCTTCGCAGGCACTGGATCCACCACACTTCCCACCGGCGGCCCGAAAAGCACGACGTTGTCCGCGATCGCTTTCGTCAACACGATGGCCAGGTCCGGGTTCAGTGCAGCTGGCGGAATGGTTCCGCCCTCAAGCGTCTCGCGCAGCCATTCACCGTAAAGCAGTTCGCAGCGGGGCGGATATCGCCACGGCACCAGATCCGAAAGGCACAACACCGTCACCTCCAACGGCCGGGGAGTGCCATCGAGCTCCGGCGTACCCGACACCGTCATCAGCCTGGATACAATGCGACGGCGTGTGCCCACATCCGGTCGCTCTCTCACCAGCGCCAGGACATCCACATCGCTGTTCGGCTGCAACCCACCAGCGACCGCCGAACCATACAGGTAGACACCGACAAGCTTACCGGCCAACTCATCGCGTAGGATCCCGAGAGCGTCGCGCGCTTCTTTCGGCACTTCGCAGTTGCCGTACTCCACCATTGGGTTTTCCCCCTCCGCGCAGATATCTCAGGCCGGTCTGTCCCCACGGTCATGAGACGTCCCCGGCTTTCCCCCAGAGCTGACGCCCCAGGTCCGCCGCGTCCAGATGGGTATACCGCGCCAGCATCCGCAGGTCCTTGTGCCCGCTGATCGAGGCGACCTGCATGGGGTTCAGTCCCGCCTCGAACAGGCGCGAGACGGCTTCGTGCCGCAGATCGTGCAGCCGGAGCCCCCGCAGGTAGGCCGGATCAGGCTTGATGCCCTGACGCCTGCACGCCTGTTCGTAGTTATGCCGGGCACGCTGGATGACACGCTCGATTGCACGGCTCGCCGCCCGGGCCTCCATCGGGATGATACGGCCATCGATGGATCTCGGCAGCCGATCCAGTTCCGCCATCACCCTGGGGGAGAGTGGGACTGAACGCCCGGTCCGGGTTTTGGTGATCTCCGCCGGTAGCGTGATCACGCGCCGCTTGCGGTCCAGGTTGGACCAGCGCAGGGCCAGAATCTCGCCCCGGCGCATGCCGGTATCCAGCGCGATCAGCAGAAATGCCAACAGATAGGGGGAGCGCGGCCGGTGCACCTGTCCGCCGCGACCCCCGTGGCGACCCGGCTGGCTCACGCGCCGACAGGCCGCCAGCAGGAAGTCCTCCTCCCCATCGTAGAGCCGCCGCTCCCGGGCATCGTCCACGGTGGGCCGGCTGACCCGATCCAGCGGGTTGAGGTTGAGGTTCATCCCCCACTCGTTCATCCCGTGGCGGATGGCGCGTCGGATGATGGCGAGTTCCCGACAGACGGTCCCGGGCTTCACCTCCCGGAGGCGTTCGTCGCGCCAAGCCGCAAAATCCATCGGCCGGAGCCGGGCCAACGATCGGTCACGGAGGGGGTGCTCGCGAATCCAGCGGTTGAGGCGCGAGACCTCCTGGGCACGTCCCTTGGGCTGGACGACTTCATCACGGTAGCGGGCGAGTAGCTCGCAAAGCGTGGTCTGCTCCGCCTCGCTGGTGTCCAGAAATCGGCCTGCCCGCATGGCAGCCTCGGTTTCGGCCGCCCAGCGACGCGCATCGCTAATCCGATCGAAGGTGCAAGTGCGTCGGGGATAACCCTTGATACGAACCTGAACCTGGTAAACAGTTCGCCCGCCCGGCCCACGGCGAGAAACAATGTGCGCCAATGCTCTCCTCCCGCAGTGCTGCATAAGTGCTGCAAAACGTCTCGGGAGGCATAGGGAAGGTACTGACAGGAGGGTAACTACTTGAAAATACTGGTGGCTACGGGTGGACTCGAACCACCGACCCCCGCATTATGAGTGCGATGCTCTGACCAGCTGAGCTACGTAGCCTTGAAAGCGCGTTATTTTGCTCGGACCCAGGATCGTTGTCAAGCGCGGAGACATCATTTGGTGAATCTCCTGCCGTCACTCCCGCGAAAGCGGGAGTCCAGAGTTTCCGTCCGCAACTGGATTCCCGCTTGCGCGGGAATGACACTTCGGGGGAAGGCAAGGTCGGGAAAACCGTCGAATGGCTCAGACATTGAACCGGAAGTGCACCACGTCCCCTTCCTTCATGATGTACTCCTTGCCCTCCAGACGCCATTTGCCGGCATCCTTGGCACCCTGCTCGCCCTTGCAGTTCACGTAGTCGTCATAGCCGATGACTTCGGCACGGATGAAGCCCTTCTCGAAGTCCGTGTGGATGGCGCCGGCCGCCCTGGGCGCGGTGGCGCCGCGCTTGACGGTCCAGGCACGGACTTCCTTGACCCCGGCGGTGAAGAAGGTCTGCAGACCCAGCAGTTCGTAGGCGGCCCGGATCACCCGGTCCAGCCCGGCCTCTTCCAGACCCATCTCACCCAGGAATTCGGCCTTGTCGGCCTCGTCCAGCTGGGCGATCTCCGCCTCCATGGCGGCACAGACGGGCACGACCTGGGCCTGTTCCACCGCGGCATGTTCCCGCACCCGATCCAGCAGCGGATTATTCCCGAAACCATCCTCATTGACGTTGGCAATGTACATGGTGGGCTTGGCGGTGATGAGCTGCAATTCCCTAAGCAGCAGGCGCTCGTCATCATCCAGCTCGGCACTGCGGGCGGGACGGCCTTCGGCCAGCACCGCCTGCACCTTCTCGGCCACCTGCTTGCGGGCGATGGCATCCTTGTTGCCGGACTTGGCGTTGCGGGTCAGGCGGGTCAGGGCCTTTTCCACGGTCTCCAGGTCCGCCAGGGCCAGCTCGGTGTGAATGACCTCGATGTCGGACAGGGGATCCACCTTGCCGGCCACGTGGATCACGTCGTCATTCTCAAAACAGCGCACCACGTGGGCGATGGCGTCGGTCTCGCGGATGTGGGCCAGGAACTGGTTACCCAAGCCTTCGCCCTTGGAGGCACCGGCCACCAGGCCGGCGATGTCCACAAACTCCACGGTGGTGGGCAACACCCGCTCCGGGGAGACGATCCCGGCCAGGACCTTGAGCCGGGGATCAGGCACCGGCACCACGCCCACATTGGGGTCAATGGTGCAGAAGGGGTAGTTTTCCGCCTGAATGCCCGCCTTGGTGAGGGCATTGAAGAGGGTGGATTTGCCCACATTGGGCAGGCCGACGATGCCGCATTTCAAGCTCATGGGAGGGTCCGGGTGGGATCAGGTGGAAAATCAGGATGGAAAAAGAGACAAACCGGGTCAATCACGCCGAGTGCAGTCGGTTCATGGCCTTCTGCAGTCCCTCGGACAACAGCAGGGGCATGAGGTCGGCGGCACGATCAATGGCGTCCATGATCAGGGGCTCTTCCTCGCGGGAGGGACGGTTAAGCACGAACCCGACCACCTGCTCACGATGCCCGGGATGGCCTACCCCCAGCCGCAGGCGCATGAAGTCCTGCCCTTGGTGGGCCATGATGTCCCGCAGGCCGTTGTGCCCACCATGACCACCCCCGCGCTTGAGACGGGCCGTGCCCGGAGGCAGGTCGATCTCGTCGTGGGCCACCAGCACGGAGGTGATGGGAAGCTTGTAGAACTGGGTCAGCAGCCGGATGGGCTGCCCACTGTGATTCATGTAGGTCTGGGGCTTGATCAGCCAGATTTCCTGCCCCTGGATGCGGATGCGCGCCGTTTCGCCGGCAAACTTGTTCTCCAGGCGAAACTGGCCACCATGACGGCGGGCCAGCTCATCCACGAACCAGAACCCGGCATTGTGCCGGGTCATGGCATAGTCGGGGCCGGGATTTCCCAGCCCCGCGATGACCTGAACGGTGTCTTTGTCAGCCACTGGCAGGTGTCATCCTTTCTTGCGGTCGGAAAGACAAGGCGGCTTACGCCTCGCCTTCGCCCTCGCCTTCAGACTCTTCGGCGCTGCTGCCGCCACGGGTCTTCAGCACGCTGACCACCGGCAGGTCATGATCCGGACCCTGGGCCAGGGCCACGATGCTCACGCCTTCCGGCAACTGGATCTGGGACAGGTGCAGAGAGTCCCCCACATTCAGGGCAGCCACGTCCACCTCGATGAACTCGGGCAGATCCTTGGGCAGACACTCCACTTCCACTTCCATCGCCTGGTGGCTGATCATGCCACCGCCGGTCTTCACGCCCACGCAGATGTCTTCGTTGATGAAGTGCAGGGGCACGTGGACCTTGATGGCCTGATCATCGGTGACGCGCTGCAAATCCATGTGCAGGACCATCTGCTTGACCGGATGACGCTGCAGGTCGCGCAGGATGACCCGCTCGGATTTGCCGTCCACCTTCAGGGTCAGGATGTGGGAATAGAAGGCTTCGTGGGCCAGGCTCAGCCACACGGTATTGTGGTCCAGGGTGATGGCCACGGGTTCCTTGTCGCCGCCGTAGACGATGGCGGGCAACTTGCCGGCGCGGCGCAGGCGGCGGCTCGCACCCTTGCCCTGGTCCGCGCGCGGCTCGGCTTGCAGTTCGAAATTGACACTCATGTCGGTTCTCCAGTCACACAAACAAAAAGCCTCTCCCGCGACCAGGAGAGGCAGCGGCGATCAACCCATGCCGGTTCATCAGTCGATGAACAGGGAGCTGACCGATTCCTCGCGGTTGATGCGACGGATGGTTTCCGCCAGCATGCCGGCAACACTGAGCTGCTTGATGCGGCCACAGGCCTTGGCCTCGGGACGCAGCGGCAGGGTATCCGTGACCACCAGCTCGTCGAGCTGGGAGTTGTTGATGTTTTCGATGGCGGGGCCGGAGAGCACCGGATGGGTGGCATAGGCCATGACCTTGGAAGCCCCGTGGTCCTTGAGGGCCTTGGCGGCCTGGCACAGGGTGCCGGCGGTGTCCACCAGGTCGTCGATGATGATGCAGGTCTTGTCTTCCACATCCCCGATGATGTGCATCACCTGGGACTCGTTGGGCTTGGGACGCCGCTTGTCGATGATGGCCAGCTCCGCGTCATCCAGGCGCTTGGCCAGGGCGCGGGCGCGTACCACGCCGCCGACGTCGGGAGACACCACCAGCAGGTTCGGGATTTTCTGGCGCCAGATATGGCCCAGCAGGACCGGCGAGGCATAGACG
The DNA here is from genome assembly GCF_000225005.1 of Ectothiorhodospira sp. PHS-1. NCBI lineage: Bacteria > Pseudomonadati > Pseudomonadota > Gammaproteobacteria > Chromatiales > Ectothiorhodospiraceae > Ectothiorhodospira > Ectothiorhodospira sp. PHS-1. Next base: position 7,176 of record NZ_AGBG01000004.1, read on the forward strand.
TTGTCCACCGGCACGTTGAAGAAACCCTGGACCTGATCGGCATGCACGTCCACCGTGAGCACCCGGTCGGCGCCGACGGCCTCAAGCATGTTGGCCACCACCTTGGCGGAGATGGGCACGCGGGCGGACCGCACCCGGCGATCCTGACGGGAATAGCCGAAATAGGGAATGACGGTGGTGATGCGCCCGGCGGAGGCCCGGCGCAGGGCGTCCACCATGATCAGCAATTCCATCAGATTGTCATTGGTGGGCGCGCCGGTGGACTGGACGACAAAGACGTCCCGGCCGCGCACGTTCTCCAGGATTTCCACCTGCACTTCCCCGTCGCTGAAGCGACCGACGACGGCCTTGCCCAGCGGCAGGTTCAGGTGATTGACGACACTTTGTGCCAGTTGGGGAGTGGCATTCCCCGCGAAGACCATCATCTTGGATTTTTCCACCACTGTGGACCTGGGCAGCATGATTCCAACAATGTCCGGTTGCGAGCGAAGCGGATGACAGGGCTGCACCAGCAGGGCTGACGCGGGCCACCCTGCCGGCGAAAGGACGCACCGGGCCGCGCCATAGCGTAAACGCCGCCAGCCGATGACCGTCATGGGGACAGTGAACCGGTGGCGGCGCTGGCCTGGCGACGGCAGGCAACGTCCGAAGAATGGCTGGGCCGGCAGGATTCGAACCTGCGAATGCCGGGATCAAAACCCGGTGCCTTACCACTTGGCGACGGCCCAATAAATCGTGTGACTCGTTATTCCTGCGAGGCAGTGACAGCCTGAAGCCGAGCCCTGTGTCGATGCAACGGAGACTGGTTGCAGCCACGGGCCACAAACCCCGTCCATCCACCCGGCAGACAATCAAGGGCGGCGCGGGCGGCGTCTTCCGTCTCGAAGATGCCGAACACACAGCTGCCGGTACCCGTCATGCGTGCCGCCACGCCCTGTCGTTGCAGCCATTCCAGGGCCTTGGCCACCTCCGGAAAGCGCCGACAGACGACCGGCTCACATACGTTGCCTGCTCGTCCTGCAAGAAAGTCCGCTATTTTGATGGGTGGGCAGTCCCGTGTCAATCCAGGATCGGTAAAGATCGCCCCGGTGGGCACCATCACGCCGGGATGCACCACCAGATACCAGGGCTCAGGCGGCGACACCGGCGCCAGCCGCTCCCCGACCCCTTCCGCCCAGGCGGCATGGCCGCGCACGAACACCGGCACGTCCGCACCCAGCTTCAGGCCCATGTCGGCCAGGGCGTCGTCGTCCAGTCCGGTCTCCCAGAGCGCATTGAGGGCCACCAGCACCGTGGCCGCATCGGAACTACCGCCGCCGAGCCCGCCCCCCATGGGCAGACGTTTATGGACCCGGATGGCCACGCCGCCGGGGTGACCGGTGGCGGCCTTGAGGGCCCGAGCGGCCCGGACGGTCAGATCATCGTCATGATCCACGCCGTCAAGGGCGTGCTCGGCGCACACCCGATCCTCATCCAGCAAACGGAAATCCAGGGTATCCCCATGGGAGAGGAACTGAAACACGGACTGCAATTCATGATAGCCGTCGGGCCGACGACCGATGATGTGCAGGAACAGATTGAGCTTGGCGGGCGCGGGCCAGCCCATGCAAGGGTCTTGTTGCATCATGGTGCCATTTGCCAGTCGTCCACCACCAGGCGGACGCGTATGTCGTCGAATTCCAGCCTCATGCGATCGGGCAGCGGCGCCGGGCCGACGGCCTCGGCATAGCGATCGTACCCCACGTCCCAGCCGGATTGCAGCAGTCGCTGGGCCCTGCCCGCCGAATCCAGGGCCCGCCCTTCCAGGCGGTCGTGGGAAGGTATGCCGAGCACCCAATAGCGCAATCCGCTGACCGGCAGCTGCCAGCCCAGGGCCTGATGCACCAGACGGTCCACGTCCCGGTCCTGGTACACATCACCCTCGGCATTACGCAAGGTCACGCCGGCGGCATTACCCTCCAGGGTGGCGGCATGACGTCCGAACGGCCCGAACAGCTGGATGTCGTAGTCATCCCCCCGCTGACGCCAGCGCAGATGGGCATTCCACTGCTCGTTCTCCAGGAACAGCGCGATCCGGCCGCTCAGGGTCCATTCATCCTGGGCGGAGAGCAACCGCACCCGCTCTTGCCAGGCCTGCTCCCGATCATCCACCGGTACCGGCGGACGCACGGCACAGGCGGTAAGCAGCAGGCTCACCAGACAGACAAGCAGGAGTGCCCTCATGGATCCAGGCGCTCCTTGAGCCTGAGCAGACGATCATGATCAGGATCCCGCTCCAGGGCCTGGTAAAGAATCTCCAGGGCTTCCTCCCGCTCGCCCCGATCCCACAGCAGGGCCGCCAGATTGCTGGCGATCTCGCCGTCCTCCATCATGTCGTGGGCACGCCGCAGGTAGACCTCGGCCTCGTCCAGACGCCCCAGACGGTAGAGCACCCAGCCCATGCTGTCGATGATGGCCGCGTCATCCGGGCGCTGGGCATAGGCCCGACGGATATAGCCGTAGGCCTCCTCGTGGCGATCGGTATGATCCGCCAGGGTGTAGCCCAGGGCATTGAGAGCGGCCGGGTTATCCGGATCCTGGGCCAGGATCTGGTTCAGATCCGCCTCCACCAGATCGATCCGGCCCAACCGCTCCGCCATGAGCGCCCGGGAGTACAGCAGGTCCGGATTGCCGGGGTATTCCCGCAAGGACTGATTGAGCAGGTCCATTCCGGCCTCATAGTCACGCACATCCCGAAGCAGACCGGCCTCGGCCAGATAGACGCGCACCCGATCACCCGGCTCGGCCAGACGATCCCGCAATGCCGACAGATCGGTGCGAGCCCGCGCCACCTGCCCGAGCTCCCCCCTGAGCAGGGCGGCGCGAATGACGGACTCGTCACGGTGATCTCCCCGAGTCACCTGCTCATAGAAGCGGATGGCCCGTTCACGGTCACCGGTGGTCTCGGCGATCCGTCCCAGGTAATAGCGGGCCTCCTGGGCACGCCGCCCGGTCTGCAGCACCCGCTCCAGATAACGCTGCGCGTCGTCGTACTGTTCCACCTCGATGTTCAGCAGCCCCAGGGTATAGAGCAGGTCGGCATCCCCCGGCCGCTCGCGGGCAACCCGCTCGAACTGCTGACGGGCCTCCTCATAACGCTCCGATTGCAGCAGCAGGCGGGCATAGGTGATGCGCAGATCCACATCGCCGGGATAGCGCGCCACCAGTTCTCCCATGGCTCGTAGGGAGGCTTCCTCGTCACCGGCGTGCCCCAGGGCACGGGCGCGCAGGACGTGCGCCTCCCTGAGCCCGCCGTCCAGGGTCAGCGCCCTTTCGGCCGCCGCCACGGCCGTCAGGGGGCGATCCTGCTGCAGGGCCAGACTGGCCACCGCCAGATAGGCATGGGCCTCATCGCCACGGCCCTCCGCCACCAGGGCAAGGGCCTCTATCGCGGCATCGCCGTTCTGACTGCGGGACAGCATGTTCACCAGCAGACCGTAGCCGTCACCCTCCACCGCCTCCATGCGCTCAAGCACGGTGAGCAGATGGCTGGCGGCCTCTTCCGGGCGGCCTTCGTTGACCAACAGCGCGGCCAGGATCTGACGGGCCTCCAGATTCTCCGGCTCCAGCGCCAGCCAGCGCTCGGCACCCGGCAGGGCCGCGACCGGATCGCCAGCAAACAGGGCAATGCGGGTCGCCCGCTCAGCCACTTCGGGGTTACGTGTACGCTGGGCCGCCCGCAGGTAGTGTTCGACGGACACCTGCAATTCACCCTGATGTCCGGCGATCTCGCCCACCAGCAATTCGTAGAGCAGATCGGCGACACCGTTGTCCTGCGCCTCCAACGGCAGCAGATGACCTTCGGCCAGGGGCCGCCAGGGCTCATGGTCCTGACTGTCCCGCTGCAGACCCGCACAAGCGGTCAGCAATCCGCACAGCACCATCGCCGCTCCCAGGCGGGGTAGCGGGTGACGGGAAGGAAACCAGGGGAAAACAGATCTTTGATTGGGCAGCATGGAAAGACTATAAACCCATTTGCTGGAAAAATGATCGCCCCATGGGGCGTGCCAAAATCGCCGGACAGTGTAAACTAGACTGGACACACCCCGACTCGACACCGCGTCAACCGGATCAGTCGGCAAGTCAAGGCCCGCGCACCACGAAATCGCAAGCTCTTGATGCGGGACATGGACGATCGGCAGGCAATCCACCACATTGGGGCGGATCTGATACGGTCGACGGCGGAATCGGGCCTGGGCAAGGGAACGAAAAATGACGCACCGCGATGCAAGCGCATTTTTCCTTCCCATGTTCCTTAGCACCCCACGGCGGCCGATAAGTTCCCGCCGCGACGGGTCAATTTTGGGCAGACCGGTTTTACGAGCGGACTCAAAGGGTTGAAAATCCGGGACATCTTGTCATGACTTCAATGCTGGCGCAGAATACGCTATTCCACAGGTCCTCACGTGCGATGCTTTTTACTCTCGGAGTCAATCATAAATCCGCCCCGGTCGGGATTCGTGAACGCGTCGTGTTCTCCCCGGACCGCATGGATGAAGCCCTCACCGGTCTGACCCGCTCCACTCCGGTGGAGGAAGCGGCGATCCTGTCCACCTGCAACCGGACGGAGATCTACTTCCGCTCCGAAGCCCACCAGCCAACGGACCGGGTGCTGCACTGGATGGCGGATTTCCACCGCCTCAAGCCCGGCGAGATCCAGCCCTACATCTATCGTCACTCGGAAGCCGATGCGGTCAAGCACCTGCTCCGCGTGGCCTGCGGCCTGGACTCCCTGGTGCTGGGCGAACCCCAGATCCTGGGCCAGCTCAAGGGTTCCTATCAGAGCGCCGGCGCCGCCGGCACCCTGGGCCGCCAACTGGGACGACTGTTCCAGCATGCCTTCTCGGTGGCCAAGAACGTCCGCACCTCCACCGCCATCGGCTCCAGCCCGGTCTCGGTAGCCTTTGCCGCCGTCTCCCTGGCCAAGCAGATCTGGGGCGACATGAAGCCCCTCACCGCCCTCATGATCGGCGCCGGTGAAACCATCGAACTGGCGGCCCGCCATCTGCACAGCAACCAGATCGGCCGCATCATCGTCGCCAACCGCACGGTGGAACGGGCCAAGGTACTGGCCAGCGAGTTCGACGCCGAGGTCATCACCCTGTCCGAGATCCCCGCCCGTCTGGCGGAGGCCGACATCCTCATTTCCTCCACCGCCAGCCCCCTGCCGATCCTGGGCAAGGGCGCTGTGGAGCGTGCCCTGAAGGCCCGCAAGCGCCGCCCCATGTTCATGGTGGACATCGCCGTGCCCCGGGACATCGAGCCGGAGGTGGGCAATCTGGACAACGTCTTCCTCTATACCGTGGACGACCTGGAAGAGGTCATCCAGGAAAACCTCCAGTCCCGCCGGGAGGCGGCGCGTCAGGCGGAGGAGATCATCGAATCCCAGGTCAGTACCTTCATGGGCTGGTTGCGGGCCCAAAGCGCGGTGAGCACCATCTGCGCCTTCCGCGACAAGGCCCACGGCGTGCAGATGGAGGTGCTGGAAAAGGCCAATCAGATGGTGGCCGCCGGCAGGTCGCCGGAAGAGGCTCTGTCCTTCCTGGCCCATACCCTCACCAACAAGCTGCTGCATGACCCCTGCCACACCATGAACGAGGCCGCCCGCGAAGGCCGTCTGGAACTGGTGGACGCGGCCCATGCCCTCTTCAAGCTGCCGAGTTCCACCGACAAGATCCATTCGTGAAAGACTCCATTCGCCGCAAGCTTGAAGACATCGCGGATCGTTTCGAGGAACTCAGCGGCCTGCTGGCGGACCCGCAGGTCATCGGGGATCAGGATCGCTTTCGCCGGTATTCCATGGAATACAGCCAGCTCGAACCGGTGGTTCAGGGCTGGAAGGCCTATGCCGCCGCACTTGATGAACTGGAGGCGGCCCGCCAGATGGCCCGCGATCCGGACCCGGACCTGCGCGCCATGGCCGAAGAGGAGATCCCCGCGGTCTCGTCCCGGCTGGAGTCCCTGGAACTGGACCTGCAGCGGCACCTGATCCCGAAAGACCCCCACGACGAGAACAACACCTTCCTGGAAATCCGTGCCGGCACCGGCGGGGACGAGGCCGCCATCTTTGCCGGCGATCTGTTCCGCATGTACAGCCGCTATGCGGAAACCCGGGGCTGGCAAGTGGAACTCTTGTCCGAAAGCGAGGGCGAGCATGGCGGTTACCGGGAGGTCATCGCCCGCATCATTGGCCGCGGGGTCTATTCCCGCCTCAAGTTCGAATCCGGCGCCCACCGGGTACAACGGGTGCCGGATACAGAGTCCCAGGGTCGCATCCACACCTCCGCCGCCACCGTCGCCGTGATGCCGGAACCGGACGAGATGGAGATCCCCGAGATCAATCCGGCGGACCTTCGCATCGACACCTATCGGGCTAGCGGCGCCGGCGGCCAGCACGTCAACCGTACCGATTCCGCCGTGCGTCTCACCCACCTGCCCACCGGCCTGGTGGTGGAATGCCAGGACGAACGCTCCCAGCACAAGAACAAGGCCCGGGCCATGAGTCTGCTCGCCGCCAAGCTGATCGAGCGGGAAGAGACCCGACGCTTCCAGGAACAAAGCGCCACCCGCAAGAGCCTGGTGGGCAGCGGGGATCGCTCCGAGCGCATCCGTACCTATAACTTCCCCCAGGGGCGGGTCACGGATCACCGCATCAACCTGACCCTCTACAAGCTGGAAGCCATCATGGCCGGCGATCTGGATCCGGTCATCGATCCGCTGGTGAACGAACATCAGGCGGAACAACTGGCCGCCCTGGCGGACTGAAGCCGGCCTTGCCCGCCATCACCCTCAAGGCCCTGCTGGTGGAGTCGAGATCCGCCCTGGCCCAGGGGGACGCCCCCCGCCTGGAAGCCGAGTTGCTGCTGGCCCATGTCCTGGGCAAGGACCGGGGCTGGCTCTATGCCCATGGCGATGACATCCTGGAAGACCCGGACGCCCTGACGGTCTTTCGGACCCTGGTGCGGCGTCGCGGCGAGGGCGAGCCGGTCAGCTACCTGCTGGGCTGCCGGGAATTCTGGTCCCTGAATCTCACGGTCCGCCCCGGCGTACTGATCCCCCGCCCCGATACCGAAACCCTGGTGGAGGCCGCCCTGTCTCGGCTGGCCGAAGATTTTTCGGGCCGGCTGGCGGACCTGGGCACGGGCACGGGTGCCATCGCCCTGGCCCTGTCCGTGGAGCGCCCTCGATGCCGTATCGTTGCCGTGGACCGCTCGCCCCAGGCACTGGCGGTGGCACGGGAAAACGTGACGCGGCTGGGTCTGGAGGCACGGGTGGAATGCCGCCTGGGCAGCTGGTTCGAGCCGTTGGCCGGCGAACGGTTTGACCTGATCGTCTCCAACCCGCCCTATATCGCCGACACAGATCCCCATCTGACCCAGGGTGATCTGCGCTTCGAACCACGCTCGGCCCTGGCCTCCGGGCCGGACGGGCTGACGGACATCCGCCGGATCGTCGAGCAGGCCCCCGGTCATCTCGGACCAGGCGGCGCATTACTGCTGGAACACGGAATGGATCAAGGCGAGGCCGTGCGGACGCTGCTGACCCGGCAGGGGTTTATCGAAGTGGACACGGTGCGGGATCTGGGCGGCAGGGACCGGGTGACACTGGGAATCATGGGGCAATGAGCGGCCTTTGCAACCGCCGTGACAAGGCGCTCGTCAGCCCCTGGGCCGCCAGGTCCCAGTCCGTCCGCACGCCCAGCGCCGCCAGCGAGGTGGTCGCCAGGCCCCGATAGCCGCAGGGATTGATGCGATCAAAGGCGGACAGGTCCGGGTCAAGGTTGAAGGCCAGCCCATGATAACTGCCCCCTCGCCTGACCCGAAGCCCCAGGGCGGCAATCTTGGCCCCATCCACATAGACCCCCGGTGCATCCGGCCTGGCCCGGGCGGTGATGCCCTGGGTGGCCAGATAATCGATCACCGCCGACTCCAGCGCGGTGACCAGGGCCCTCACCCCCAGACCCGAGCGCCGCAGATCCAGCAGGGTGTAAATGACCACCTGCCCCGGTCCGTGGTAGGTCACCTGACCGCCCCGGTCCACCGGGATCACCGGGATGTCACCCGCATCGAGAATGTGCTCGGACTTGCCGTTGAGGCCCAGGGTGAATACTGGAGGATGCTCCACCTGCCAGAGTTCATCGGTGGTGCCTTCATCCCGGACATCGGTGAAGGCCTGCATCCGCCGCCAGGTGGAAGCATAGTCCCGGCGCCCCAGGCGGCGTACAAGAATAGCGGACATCCGACCGGACTCAGAGGGTCATCTGCACCAGCTCGCAGGCATTGAGCTCAAGGTAAAGGGCATCCATCTGGGCCTGACTGCGGGCGTGGACACGGATGGTGATGGCCTGGTAGCGCCCGCCCTTGGAGGCACGCATGGAGAAATCCGACTCCCGGATGTCCGGCACGTGCTTGCCGACGATGGCCCGCACCCGTTCCCCCAGTTCCGGCACCGAGGCACCGAATACCTTGACCGGGAACTGGCAGGGAAACTGCAACCCCATCTCTTCAGGCTTTTGCATCATGCGGTCTCCCGCAGTCGGGCCTTGTAATCCTGGTACAGGCCATGCACGCGGCGCCACACCGGACCGGGCACGCCCGCCCCCACCGGCCGACCGTCCAGACGGGTCACGGGCAGGATCTCCCGGGTGGAACTGGTCAGCCAGATCTCCTCCGCCACCCGCAGGGACTGCTCCGGAATGGTGGACTCCATCAACGGTAACCCTGCTTCCTGGGCCAGTTCCACCACCAGATCACGGGTGATGCCGGGCAACAGGGACCGGTCCTTGGGCGGGGTGACGATGACGCCGTCTCCCACCACGAACAGATTGCTTGCCGCCCCTTCCGTTGCCAGCCCCTGCCGGATCAGGATGGCTTCCGTCGCCCCGGCATCCAGGGCCTCCTGACGGGCCAGCACGTTGGGCAGCAGGGTGATGGCCTTGATGTCGCAACGGGACCAGCGATGGTCGTCGACCACCACCGCCGCCACCCCCTGCTCCAGTACCGCCGGATTCTGGGGGACGATGGGGTTGACCATGGCAAAGACCGTGGGCCGGACGCCGGTCGGAAAGGCGTGATCACGCCGGGCCACGCCCCGGGTCACCTGGACGTAGAGGCTGCGGTCCCCGCCCGGATTTTTCTCCAGCAGGGTCGAGAACAGGGACTCCCATCCCGACCGATCATGGGGATTGTCGATGCGCACCTCGGCCAGACTACGCGTCAGGCGCTCCAGATGCTCCGCCAGCCGCAAAGGGCGGCCGCCGAACACGGGGATCACCTCGTAGACCCCGTCACCGAACAGAAAACCCCGGTCGAACACGGACACCCGGGCCTGTGTTTCCGGAACAAACTCACCATTGAGATAGATGATCATGTCTTGAACCATCCGCAGTGTTAGCGCACCAGCATCCAGGCACTGTCGATCAGGCGCCGGAACAGGCCGCCCTCCTCGACGCCCTGCAAGGCCACCAGGGGCAATACCCGCAGCGGTTCGCCGTCCAGCATGATGCGCAGTTCGCCGTAGGCACGCCCCTGCTCGATGGGGGCTTCCAGCTTGCTGCCCAGGGAAATCTCGGCCTGGAGGCGATCATAGCTGCCGCGGGGGATGGTCACGTGAAGATCCTGCACCAGACCCAGCTGGACCTTGTTCTGCTCTCCCTTGAAGACCCGGGCTTCGGTCAGGGCCAGCCCGCCGTCATAGAGCTTGTGGCCCTCGAACTGCCTGAAGCCCCAGTTGAACAGGGCCTGGGACTCATTGGCGCGGATGCGTCCACCCTGCTCGTGATCACCGGCCTGGATACCCATGACGGCGGCCACCAGACGCATGCCGTCCCGCTGGGCGGAAGACACCAGGTTATAACCGGCATTGCTGGTCCAGCCGGTCTTGCCCCCGTCCACGGAGTCATCCCGCCACAGCAGGATGTTGCGATTGGACTGGGAGATGCCGTTGAAGGTGAAGCTGCGTTCGGAATAGTAGGAATAGTATTCGGGAAAATTCCGGATCAGGGCCTGCATCAGCACGGCGATGTCGTGGGCCGTGGTGTACTGGGCCGCGTCACTGGGCAGGCCGTGGCTGTTCTGGAATTGGGTATCGTACATCCCCAGGGCGCGGGCCTGGGCGTTCATCATGTCCACGAAGGCGCCTTCCGTACCGGCAATGCGCTCCGCCAGGGCGACGCAGGCGTCGTTGCCGGACTGCACGATCATGCCGCGGATCAATTCCTCGACCCCGACCTGGGTGTTCACCTCGATGAACATGCGCGATGCCCCCCGCATGCCGGTTCGCCAGGCCCGTTCACTCACGTCCACCGGTTCGTTCAGAGCCAGCCGACCGTCCTGCAATTCCTTGAAGACGATATAGGCGGTCATGATCTTGGTGAGGCTGGCGGGCTCGACCCGCTCGTTGGCGGCCCGCTCGGCGAGTACCATGCCGCTGACCGCATCCAGCAGCACATAGTTGCGCGCGGTCAGGTCCGAGGGGGGAGAGACACGCAGGCTGGCGCCGGCCAGTCCGGGCAACAGGAGAGCAAGCAACAGAACGCTGACGACGAGTCTTGGCATCATGGCATCTTCAGGGGCTGTAAAACCGACGGAATGGGTATTCGGATCGAAAAGGGTAACACACCAGGGACACCCCGGATGCGAAGGGGTTCAATCGGCGACGACCCGATAGTCTCCAAGCCCCATGGACTGCAGGATCCGGACCGTATCCCGCTTGCTGCGCACGTCCGACAGGGGGCCGACACGCACACGGTAAAGCGTGGTGTCGTCCTGGCGACTTTCCAGCACGGCCACCAGGTCGAGCCGCGCGTGCAGACGGTCGCGCAACTGCTCCGCGTTCACGCGGCTGGAAAAGGCGCCCACCTGCAGGAATACGGGTCCGGCCAGGCCGGATTCGGACGGCCCGGCGGGCGGCGACGGCTCCACCCAGCCGGCCTGGATGACATTCGGGCCGGACGGTTCGGGCGTCAGGGCCTTGACCTCCACCCGCGCCGTGCCCCGATCCAGCATGCCGATGCGATGGGCCGCCGCATAGGAAAGGTCGATGATGCGGTTGTCCACGAACGGTCCGCGGTCATTCACCCGCACCACCACGCTGCGGCCGTTTTCCAGGTTGGTCACCCGCACGTAGGTGGGCAGGGGCAATGAAGTATGGGCCGCGGTCATGGCGAACATGTCATAAGGCTCGCCGCTGGAAGTGCGCCGGCCATGGAACTTGGTCCCGTACCAGGAAGCCACGCCGCGCTCGCGATACCCTTGCGCGCTATCCAGGGTGGTGTAGCGGCGTCCGAATACCACATAGGACTCCGGGTTGCCGTAACGGCTCATGGGCTCCACCCGGGGCACCGGCTCGGGGATCCGGGACAGATCCGGGATCCGGCTGGGATGCGGCGCACCGTCACGCTCTTCCGGTGTGTACCCGGAAACAGGCCCCGGACCGCGGCTGCCACTGCAGGCGACCAGGATCAGCGCCAACAGGACGATCGGCAAAAGACGCATGGCATCACGCCGTATCACCGCGCCCCACCCTCCGCCAGGGCCTGCTCCCGGACCTTGCGAATCTCCCGGGCCAACTCATACACCGCCATGGCATAGAGCGGACTGCGGTTGTAGCGGGTGATGACGTAGAAGTTCTCGTAACCCAGCCAGACCTGGGTCCCCTCCTCCGCCTGCAGTTCGATCACGGAGAAGCGGGCGTCGGGGGCGACCCGACCTTCCGGCACGATGCCGTGGCGGGCCAGTTCGTCGAGGCCGTATCGGGCCTGGTAGCCGCCGCCGACCAGGGACTTGTAGGCGTCGCCCTCCACCCGGGCCCGCACCACCACGGGCGCGCCCATGGTCCAGTGATGACGACGGAAATAATTGGCCACGCTGCCGATGGCATCGGGCCAGGAGTTGAGCAGGTCCCGACGGCCGTCGCCGCTGAAGTCCACGGCATATTCACGATAGCTGGAAGAGATGAACTGCCCCCGACCCATGGCCCCGGCATAGGAACCGAGCGTGCCGCGCAGATCAAGTCCCTCTTCCCGCACCAGGTGCAGGTAGTGGCGCAGTTCGGAACGGAAGAAATTCGCCCGGGGCGGATAGTCAAAGCCCAGGGTCACCAGGGCGTCCAGCACCGGGAAGGTGCCCTGATGGCGGCCGTAGAAGGTTTCCACGCCGATGATGGCGACGATGATCTCCGCATTGACCTGGAAGGCCTCCTGGGCACGCAGGATGGTGGCCTCATGCTCCTGCCAGAAACGCTCTCCGGCACGGATGCGCTGCTCGGTCAGGAAGATCGGACGGTAATCCTTCCAGGGCCGGCCCTCGGCCGGGGTGGAGATCAGATCCAGGACCCGCTGCTGCGGTCTGGCCTCGGCAAACAGACGCTCCAGTTCGCGGGTATCGAAGCCGTCTTCCCGGGCCAGGGTGCGAATGAACTCCCGGACGTCATCGCGCTCCAGGTAGGGCGGATCACCGGCCACCAGGCCTCTGGGGTTGGCCCCGGCCGCGGCACAGGTGCCCAGCAGCAGCGCCGCCAGCAGCAGGGAGAAGATAGGACGGTGGAAGGGCACTGGAGAAGCGCGCAGGGAAGTCATCGGGCGAGTAGTCTACGATGGGAGTTGATGGACATGAGAATACCGAAAGCCGCCATCAGGGTCACCATGGACGTACCGCCGTAGCTGAACAGGGGCAAGGGGACCCCGACCACCGGCAGCAGTCCCGACACCATGCCCGTGTTGACGAATACGTAGACGAAGAAGGTGAAGCTCAGGCTGCCGGCCAGCAGGCGCGAATAGGTATCCTGGGCCCGCAGGGCGATGGTCAGCCCGCGCAGGATCACCAGCAGGTAGAGGGACAGCAGCAGCAGGATACCCATCAGGCCGAACTCCTCGGCATAGACGGCGAAGATGAAATCGGTGGAACGCTCCGGCAGGAACTCGAGCTGGGACTGGGTGCCGTTGAGCCAGCCCTTGCCGTAGAACCCGCCGGAACCGATGGCGATCTTGGACTGGATGATGTGATAGCCGGCCCCCAGGGGGTCACTCTCCGGATTCAGCAACGTGAGTACCCGCCGGCGCTGATAATCCTGCATGAAGTGCCACAGCAGCGGTGTCGCCACCAGGGCCAGGGCGCCCAGCCCCATGAGGATGCGCCAGCGCACCCCGGCCAGAAAGATGATCACCAGACCGGATCCCGCCACCAGCAGGGCGGTACCCAGATCCGGCTGCTTGGCGATGAGCACGGCCGGCACCATCACCAGCAAAGCCGCCGCCACCACTTCCAGGAACCGGGGCGGCAGGGGGCGGTCGGCGAAATACCAGGCCACCATCATGGGCACGGCGATCTTCATGAACTCGGAAGGCTGGAAACGCACCACGCCCAGATCCAGCCACCGCTGTGCCCCCTTGCCCACCTCGCCGAAGAACATCACCGCCAGCAACAGCAGCACCCCGCCGGCGTACACCCATGGCGACCACTGGCGCAGATGGTTAGCCGGAATCTGTGCCATCACCATCAGCACGGTAAAGGCAATGCCCACCCGTACCCCCTGGCGATACAAGGTATCCAGATTTTCCCCGCTGGCGCTGTAGAGCACCACGAAGCCCATGGCCAGCAACAGCACCACCCCACCCAGCAACAGCAGATCCAGATGCAGGGCACGGATGATGGCGCGCCCCAGACCATGCTCCTCCCCGTTGCCATTGAGCATCATGGGGTCATCTCCAGCATGAAATAGTCCATCACCTTGCGGGCCACCGGTGCCGCCACCCGGCCGCCGCTGCCGCCGTTCTCCACCAGCACCGCCACCGCGATGCGGGGATCATCCGCCGGCGCAAAACCGATGAACAGGGCGTGATCCCGCAGGTGCTTGGCCACGGACGCCTCATCGTATTCCTCGTCCTGACCCAGCCCGAACACCTGTGACGTCCCCGTCTTGCCGGCGATGCGATAGGGAGCATCATGGCCCGCCGAATGATAGGCAGTGCCGTTGGGCCGGTGCATGACATGCTCCATCGGGGTCAACACCTGGTCCCAAAACTCGGGACGTGACACCTGCACCGGGGCGAGGAACTCGGGCTCGGCCACGTGCAGCTCCTCCCCATCCTCGCCCAGCATGCCGCGAAGCAGATGGGGGCGCACCCGCTGGCCGCGCATGGCCAGGGTACTGCTGATGGAGGCCAGCTGCATGGGCGTGGCCAGCATGTAGCCCTGCCCGATGGAGGTGATCAGGGTCTCGCCGGGAAACCAGGGCATACCCTGGGCGGCCCGCTTCCATTCCCGGCTGGGCAACAGGCCGCGACGTTCGCCCGTACTGTCGATGTCCGTGGCCTCCCCCACCCCGAAACGGCCCAGAAACTCCGACATGCGGTCGATTCCCAGACGGAAGGACATGTCGTAGAAATACACGTCGGAAGACTGAGTGATGGCCTTGTCCAGGTCCACCCAGCCGTGGCCGTGACGGCGCCAGTCCCGGTAGCGCCGGGTATCGTTGGGCAGGGTGTAGTAGCCGGCGGCGAACATCATGCGGTCGGCCCGGATCACCCCATGCTCAAGCCCCGCCAGACCCACCAGCATCTTCAGGGTGGAACCCGGCGGGTACTGACCGGAGAGGGCACGGTTGAACAGCGGCTGCCGACGGTTATTACGCAGCTCCTGGAAGGTACGGGCCGGAATTCCGTGCACGAAGAGGTTGGGATCGAAAGTGGGCATGCTGACCATGGCCAGGACTTCGCCGTTGCGGGGATCCATGGCGACGATGGCGCCGGCCATGCCATCCAGGGCCTCCTGGGCCACGGCCTGCAGGCGCACGTCCAGGCTCAGCACCAGATCACGCCCCGGTACCGGCGGCTCCCGCTCCAGTATTCGCAGGGTCCGGCCCTGGGCATTCACTTCCACCTTCTGGAACCCCACGTGACCATGCAGATGGTCTTCGTAATAGCGCTCCACCCCCAACTTGCCGATGTGGGTGGTACCGGCGTAGCGGCGGGTGTCGATACGGGCCAGTTCCCGCTCATCGATGCGCCCCACGTAGCCGATGACATGGGCCAGCGCCTCGCCGTGGGGGTAATGACGCGCCACCCGGGCTTGCACGTCCACACCGGGAAACAGATGCCGGTTGACGGCAAAGTTGGCCAGTTCCTCATCCGTGAGATTGAGCTTGAGAGGCACCGCCTGGAACGGGCGCTTGCCCCGCAGGGAGCGACGAAAGCGCTCGATCTCGGCAGGCTCCAGGTGCAGCAGCGCCGATAGCCGATCCAGGGTGTCCTGGAGGCTGTCCACCTGCTCCAGCGTCACCTCCAGCTGATAGGCCGGACGATTTTCCGCCAGCACCACCTCGTTGCGGTCGTAAATCAGCCCCCGGGGCGGCGGCAAAGCCTCCAGACGCACCCGGTTATTCTGTGACAGGGTGGAAAAATGGGAATGGTTGACCACCTGCAGCTGCGTCAGCCGAACCCCGAGAAGACCGAACAGCAGAACGATGATGATACCCAGGGTGATGACCCGGGCCAGGAACAGTCGCTGTTCCAGGTGATGATTCTTGATGGGTTGACGCGACGACATGCCCTTGATCCGGAAGACTCATGGCCACACGGGCAGGAGGAAGGTATGGGGGCCGGCGTGCCTGAAGCGAGCGGGCAAACACGCCGGGGAGGCCTCGGGCCTCCCCGGCTCGGGATCAGGCCTGGGCCTGGTAACGCTTGACGGAATTTTCGATCTCCGCCCGGGCCTCATCAACACCAACCCAGCCTTCGACCTTCACCCACTTGCCGAGTTCCAGTTCCTTGTAATGTTCGAAGAAGTGTTTGATCTGATCCAGCAACAGGGCGGGAACGTCATCGGGTCCCTGGATGTGATCGTACTCACGAGATAACTTGGACACGGGCACCGCCAGCAGCTTGGCATCCTCACCCGCCTCGTCGGTCATCTTGAGCATGCCCACGGGACGGCAACGGATCACGCTGCCGCTGGCCACCGGGAAGGGGGTCATCACCAACACGTCCACCGGGTCACCGTCATCGGACAGGGTGTGGGGCACGAAACCGTAGTTGCAGGGGTAGAACATGGGGCTGGCCATGAAACGATCCACCAGCAGGGCACCGCTGTCCTTGTCCACCTCGTACTTGACCGGGGAGGCATACGCGGGAATCTCGATGATCACGTTGATGTCGTTGGGCAGGTCTTTACCTGCGGAGATCTTGTCGATGTTCATTGAATCAGGCCCAAGGGTGTAGTGAATCGGGAGGCGGCATTATAACGGCAACCCGGCCGACGAAAAGCCATATCCCCAAGGGGAGTGCTTGCGTGCCGGGCGCTTGAGCAGGTATAAGTTTCGGCCTAATGTCTTTATAACCCATGCAACACACGCCTATAAACTAAAGAGGAAATGCCATGCGTATCGTGCTTCTGGGCGCACCGGGGTCCGGCAAGGGAACCCAGTCCAAGCTGATCATGGAGCGTTACAAGGTGCCTCAGATCTCCACTGGGGATCTCCTGCGCGCTGCCGTTTCCGCCGGAACCCCCCTGGGTCAGCAGGCCAAGGCCGCCATGGATGCGGGCCAGCTGGTGACCGACGATATCGTCCTGGGCATGATCCGTGAGCGCCTGGCCATGCCGGACACCCAGCAGGGCTACATCCTGGACGGGTTCCCCCGCAACCTGGCCCAGGCCGGCGCGCTGGACGACCTGCTCAAGGAACTGGGCAAGCCGCTGGATGTGGCGCTGCTCATCGACGTGGACTTCGACAACCTGATGCAGCGCCTGACCGGCCGCCAGACCTGCAGTTCCTGCGGCGCCGTCTTCAATCGTCACACCAACCCCTCCCGGAAGGAAAACGTGTGTGATGTCTGCGGCGGCGAACTCACCCACCGCGCGGACGATAACGAAGAAACCATCGGCAAGCGTCTCAAGGTCTACGAAGAGCAGACCCGTCCCCTGGTGCAGTATTACAACGAACGCAGTCTGCTGCAGACGGTGAAGGGCGAAGGCGAGATCGAATCCATCTACAAGGCGGTTTCCGAGGTACTGGAGTCCAGTCGCAAGTAAGGACGTGCTCCGCCCCGAGACACACTCCGGGTGTCTCGGGGTCATCTCACCCCGATGTCCCACCGGTTTCCATGCATTCCAGCGCAACTCATTCAGGCATCACGCCACCCGGCACCCTCCCGTTGGGCCAGGCGCACCAGCGCGCATGAACCCTCGCAAGCTCCTGTCCTGCTGCCTGCTCATGGCCTGCTGTGTCACCACGGCCCAGGGCAATGACTGGTCCCTGTGCCGCTACCAGCCGCAATCCCTGGACTATCCGTTCCCCCGGGATGATCAGACCCGCTTCTTCGCCGACCGTGCCTTCATCGACCGGGACGGGGTCTCCCGCCTGGAGGGGAATGTCACCCTCTATGACCGGGGTCGCATGCTGCGGGCGGACCTCATCACCTATGAGGAAGGCCGTGCCTTCCTGGAAACCCGGGGGGATGTCCGATTCCAGACCGATACCGGACTGTTCTTTGAAAGCCCCGGCGGTTTTCTGCACCTGGACACGGAAACCGGCCGGTTCGAGAATGCCAGTTACCGCTATGATCCCCGCCATGCCCGGGGTGAAGCCCGGGCGCTGGAACCCCGCGGCAGCGATATGCTCTACCTTGAGGGAGCCACCTT
This sequence comes from Ectothiorhodospira sp. PHS-1, assembly GCF_000225005.1. Classification (NCBI taxonomy): domain Bacteria; kingdom Pseudomonadati; phylum Pseudomonadota; class Gammaproteobacteria; order Chromatiales; family Ectothiorhodospiraceae; genus Ectothiorhodospira; species Ectothiorhodospira sp. PHS-1. The sequence continues at coordinate 24,851 of NZ_AGBG01000004.1, forward strand.
CACCACCTGCGATCCCGGCCGGGACGACTGGCTGCTCAGTGCGCGTCATGTGCAACTGAATCAGGACAGCGGCCAGGGCACGGCCCGGAATGTCCTGCTGCGCTTTCAGGGGGTGCCCCTGTTCTACACCCCGTGGATCACCTTCCCCATCGATGACCGCCGCAAATCCGGCCTGCTGCCGCCCAGTTTCGGCACCTCGGACAATACCGGCGCCGATCTGCTGATCCCCTTCTATCTGAACCTGGCGCCCCACCGGGATGCGACCCTGGGTCTGCGCCTGATGGACAGCCGGGGCGCCATGCTGATGTCCGAGTTCCGTTACCTCAATCCCGACAACCGGGGCAAAATCCAGCTGGATTACCTGCCCAACGACACGAGCTATGGCGAGGATCGCGTCCTGGTGGCCTGGGATCACCACTGGCGCATCGCCCCCCGGCTGCACTTTCATACGACGGGCACCGACGTCTCCGATGAGCGCTACTTCCGCGACCTGGGCGACTCGCTCGACGATACCAGCATCACCCACCTGGAACGGCGGGCGGATCTGGTCTACAGCGGTCAGGGATGGAGCCTGCTGGGGCGGGTGCAGGATTTCCAGATCGTGGACGAGACCCTCGCCAGCACCAGCCGCCCCTACAAACGTCTGCCCCAGTTGCTCTTCCAGGGCCGCAGGCCCCTGCAGGCGGGCGGATTCGACTATCGCCTGCGGGCCGAGTGGGTGGCCTTCGAGCGGGACGACACCGTCACCGCCCAGCGCACGGATCTGATGCCGGAGATCAGCCGCCCCACACACGGTACGGCCTGGTTCCTGACCCCGAGCCTGAAATACCGCGTCACCCATTACGCCCTGGAGGACCAGCCCGCGGGGGTCGACCGTCGCCTGACCCGATCCCTGCCCATCGCCAGCCTGGATGCCGGCATCTTCCTGGACCGCCCCCTGGCGGGCGGGAACCTCCAGACCCTGGAACCCCGCCTGTACTACCTCTATACCCCGCGCCGGGACCAGGGCGACATCCCGCTGTTCGATACCGCGCAATTCGATTTCAGCTTTGACCAGCTGTTTCGCGGCCACCGTTTCAGCGGACCCGACCGGGTTGCCGACGCCAACCAGCTCACCACCGCCCTCACCACGCGAATCATCGACGGCCGCTCCGGCGAGGAACGCCTGCGCGCGAGCCTGGGACAGATCCACTACTTCGACGATCGTCGCGTGACCCTGCGCGAGGATGATCGCGGCGAAACCGCGGACAGCTCATCCCTGGTGGGTGAGGTGGGGGCACGGCTGGGTGCGCGCTGGAACGCACGCGCCAGTGCGCAGTGGGACCCGCGACGGGAACAAATTGAACGTTCATCCACTCATCTGCAATATCGGGTGGATGGACGTCGCGTGATCAACCTGGGCCATCGTTACCGTGAGGATCTGCTGGAACAAACGGACCTCTCGTTTGCCTGGCCCCTATCCCGTCACTGGGATGTGGTGGGTCGCTGGGCCTACAGTCTGGAAGACAACCGGGAACTGGAAGTCCTGGCGGGCCTGGAATACAAGAGCTGCTGCTGGGCTTTCCGCCTCGTCTCCCGCCGATTCCTCAACGACGGCGTCACGGGTGAGTACAATGAAGGCATCTATTTTCAACTTATCCTCAAGGGACTCGGCAGCCTGGGCACCGGCCTGGGTGACCTGCTGAGCGAGGGCGTGCTGGGTTATGAAACTGATTACTAGACTGTTGATCCTCCTGGTCCTGGCCGGGTCCACCGGCCTCGGCGCCCAGGTGCCGGAAGACGGCCGACTGATAGACCGGATCATCGCCGTGGTGGAAGAAGACGTCATCATGCAGAGCGAGCTGCTGCGGCGCATGGATGAGATCGGACAGCAACTGGCCGCCCGCGACGGCCAGGCCCCGCCCCGGGAGGTGCTGATCCGCCCGGTGCTGGACCGCCTGATCCTGGAGCGCCTGCAACTGCAGGAGGCACGGCGCATCGGCATCCGCATCGACGACATCACCCTGAACAACGCGATGGAAAACATCGCCCGGGAAAACCGCATGACCCTGGTGGAATTCCGGGACAGGCTGGTGGCCGACGGCGTGGATTTCCCCGCCTTTCGCGAACAGATCCGGGATGAACTGGCCATCAACCAGTTGCGACGCCGGCAGGTGGACAGCCGCATCCAGGTCAGTGAACAGGAAATCGATGACCTCATCGCCAGTGAAAGCGGCGCCATCGACAGGGACGTAGAATACCGCTTGCTGCATCTGCTGATTTCTCTCCCCGAAGGGGCGACCCCCGACAGGATCCAGGCAGCCCGGGAACAGGCCCTCAAAATTCGAGAGGAAGCCGCCGCCGGCGCCGACTTCACCGCCCTGGCCCTGCGGGAGTCCGCCGGCCAGCACGCCCTGGACGGCGGCGACCTGGGCTGGCGCAACGCCGCCCAGGTACCCACCCTGTTCGCCCGTCATGTGGTCCTGATGCGGGAGGGTGAAGTCAGCGAGGTGATCCGTTCCCCTTCCGGCTTCCACATCATCAAGCTGGCGGAACGCCGGGGCGGAACACGGGCCCAGATCCGCCAGACCCGGGTGCGTCACATCCTCATTACCCCCACCGAGGTGCTGAGCAGCGATGAAGCCCTGGAACGCCTGTCCAGCCTGCGCAGTCGCATCGAGGACGGCGCCGACTTCGCCGAACTGGCCCGCGCCCACTCCGACGACCGGGGCAGCGCCCTGCGGGGCGGCGACCTGGGCTGGACCGACCCCGGTGATCTGGTGCCCCAGTTCGAGGACATCATGAACCGTCAGCCCCCGGGGCGAGTCAGCGACCCCTTCCGCTCCCCGTTCGGCTGGCACATCCTGGAAGTGCTGGAGCGACGGGATCACGACGGCTCCCGGGAGCTGATGCGCGCCCAGGCCCGGGAAATCATCCGGGATCGCAAGCGTGACGACGAACTGGAACTGTGGCTGCGCCGACTGCGGGACGAATCCTTCGTGGAGCTGCGCCTGGACAGACTGGCCCTGGGTGGTCCAACCACTCCCATTGAGTCGCCGGCACGATGATGGCCCACCCCATCCCCCGTATCGCCATCACGCCGGGAGAACCGGCGGGCATCGGCCCGGATCTGGTGGCCATGCTGGCTCAGGAACCCTGCCCGGCCCAGCGGGTCGTGATCGGTGACCCGCTGGTGCTGCAGGACCGGGCCGCGGCCCTGGGCCTGCCACTGACACTGGCCCCCTTCGAGCCGGACAGTCCACCCCACGCCGACCTCCCCGGCTGCCTGAGCATCGTCGGCGACTGCCAGGTGAACCGCCCCGTCAGAGCCGGCCAGCTGGATCCGGCCAACGGGGACTACGTGCTCAAGACCCTGCGCCGGGCCGCCGACGGCTGTCTGGCCGGCACCTTTGACGCCCTGGTCACCGGGCCGGTGCACAAGGGCGTCATCAACACGGCGGGCATCCCTTTTACCGGACACACGGAATATCTGGCCGAGCGCTGCCGCGCCCCCATGCCGGTGATGATGCTGGCCGCCGGCACCCTGAGGGTGGCCCTGGCCACCACCCATCTGCCCCTGTCCAGGGTGGCCGCCGAGATCACCCCGGCACGACTCCTGAGCGTGCTGCGGGTGCTGCACCAGGATCTGCGGGCGCGTTTCGGCTTGCCCAGACCCCGCATCCTGGTCTGCGGCCTCAACCCCCACGCGGGCGAGGGGGGCCACCTGGGGGACGAGGAGATCCGGGTCATCACCCCGGTGCTGGAACAGCTACGCACCGAGGGCATGGACCTGCGCGGCCCCCTGCCCGCCGACACCCTGTTCACCGAGCGCTATCTGGGCGAGGCGGACGCGGTGCTGGCCATGTATCATGACCAGGGACTGCCGGTACTCAAGCATGCCGGCTTCGGCCGGGCCGTGAACATCACCCTGGGGCTGCCCATCATCCGCACCTCGGTGGACCATGGTACCGCCCTGGAGCTGGCCGGCACCGGCAAGGCCGAAGTCGGCAGCTTCGTGGAGGCCCTGTCCCTGGCCATCCACCTGGCCGAGCGAAGATCACCCTGACCATCCGTACCGAGGAATCCCCCATGTCCCGAGCCATGCGCATCGGCACCCTGTCCCTGCTCAGCCTGACCCTGATGCTGGGCGGCTGTACTTTCGTCAAACTCACCCCCGGCGGTGAACGGGTCCGTATTCTGGACGCCCAGGATGTGACCCAATGCGAACGGGTCGGCAGCACCTCGGCCAGCGTGGCGGAAAGGGTCGGCATCATCAAGCGCCCCCCGGAAAAGCTGACCCAGGAAGTGGAACATGCCGCCCGTAATGCCGCCGCCGAGATGGGCGGCGACACCCTGGTCCCCCGCGGCCCCCTGCGGGAAGGGCGACGGGGCTATGACGTCTATCGCTGCATCCGCTGACAGGCCCTCCGGAGATCCCCACCCCAGTGGAACACGCCCCCAGAAAACGTTTCGGCCAGCACTTCCTGCATGACCCCGGCATCATCGGGCGCATCGTCGGGGCCATCGATCCCCAGCCGGGACAGACCTTGCTGGAGATCGGTCCCGGCATGGGTGCCATCACCCGTCCCGTGCTGACCCGGTGCCGGCAACTGCATGTGGTGGAACTGGACCGGGATCTGATTCCCCGTCTGCAGACGGAGTATGCCGACGCCGGTGAACTCGTCGTGCACGCCGCCGACGCCCTGAAGTTTGACTTCGGCGCGGTACCGGTGCCCGCCGGCCGCAAGCTGCGGGTGATCGGCAACCTGCCCTACAACATCTCCACCCCCCTGATCTTTCACCTGCTGAAATGGGCCGACGGTATCCAGGACATGCATTTCCTGCTGCAAAAGGAAGTCGTGGATCGACTGACTGCCCGCCCCGGCACATCCGAATACGGGCGACTGGGGATCATGGTGCAGTATCGCTGTCGGGCCGAATCCCTGTTCCATGTCGGCCCGGGCGCCTTCCGCCCACCGCCTCGGGTGGATTCCGCCGTGGTCCGGCTAGTGCCCTGGGAGGCCCTGCCCTGCCCCGCCCGGGACGAGGCCCTGTTTGCCGCCCTGGTCCACCAGGGCTTCACCCGTCGACGCAAGACCCTGCGCAATGCCCTGCAGGGGCTGGCGGAACCCGCTGCCATGACGGCGGCGGACATCGATCCCGCCCGGCGCCCGGAGACCCTGTCGGTGGAGGAATTCGTCCGTCTGGCCAACGAGGTGGCCGCCAGCCGCACTTAAGCCGGCCCCCCTGAGGGGTTACAATGCATCTTTATCCGCCATCGGCGAGGACACAATGGCAGAACACAATCCGCTGCTTCGCTTGAGAGAACTGGGCCAGAGCGTCTGGTACGACTACATCCGCAGTGACCTCATGGCCTCCGGGGAACTGGATCGCCTGATCCGGGAGGACGGCCTGGGCGGTCTGACCTCCAACCCCGCCATTTTCGACAAGGCCATCACCGGCAGTGATCTCTACGATACCGCGATCCGGGACTGCCTGACCCGGTCTCCGGACCTGACCACCCAGGCCCTGTTCTACCAGCTCGCCATCCGCGACCTCCGGGCGGCCGCCGACGCCTTTGCCCCGACCTATCACGACACCGACGGACGTGACGGTTTCGTCAGCCTGGAAGTCTCCCCGGAACTGGCCTTCGACACCGAGGGCACCGTGCGCGAGGCCCTGGAACTGGCCGCCCAGGTGGATCGGGCCAACCTCATGATCAAGGTGCCCGGCACCCTGCCCGGCCTGGCCGCCATCGAGCAGCTGACCGCCGCCGGCATCAACGTCAACGTCACCCTGCTGTTTTCCGTCACCCGCTATCAGGCGGTGCTGGAGGCCTTCCTCAAGGGGCTGGAGACCCGCCTGGACCGGGGCGAGCCGGTGACCTCCATCGCCTCCGTGGCCAGCTTCTTCGTCAGTCGGGTGGATACGGCCCTGGACGCCCTGTTGGAAGAGCGCATCCGCGAGGGCCGTCCGGTGGAGCACATGCAGGGCCTGCTGGCCATCGCCAATGCCAGGCTGGCCTATGCCCACTTCCAGCAGGTCCGCGACAGTGAGCGCTGGCAACGGCTGGCCCGGGCCGGCGCCCGGCCCCAGCGGCTGCTGTGGGCCAGCACCGGCACCAAGAACCCCGCCTACAGCGATGTCCTCTATGTGGACTCGCTGATCGGCCCCGACACGGTGAATACCCTGCCGCCGGCCACCTATGAGGCCTTCCGGGATCACGGCAATCCGGCCCTGACCCTGACCGACGGACAGGAACAGGCCCGCGCCCTGATTCAGGGGCTGCCCGACCTGGGCATCGACCTGGAAAGCGTCACCGACCGTCTGGAAGCCGAGGGCGTCCAGGCCTTTGCCGATGCCTTTGCCCATCTGATCCAGGGTCTGGAAGACAAGCGCCGCCGCCTGGCGGCCTGAAGAGCCGTGGCCCAAGGAGACGATCGTGGACGTACTGGCGGGAGACATCGGGGGCACCAAGACCCTGCTCATGCTGGCCAGGGTGGAGGACGGTCGGCTGATCCCCGGGGAAATCCGGCGCTATGCCAGCGCCGACTACCCCGGCCTGGCCCCCATGGTCCGGACCTTTCTGACGGATACCGGCCATGGTACGCCGGTTGCCGCCGCCTTCGCCCTGGCCGGCCCTGTCGCACGCCGGGATGACGGCCAGCAGGCCCGCCTCACCAACCTGCCCTGGCAACTGGACTCCCGGCAACTGGCCCGGGACCTGGGCCTGCCCCGGGTCACCCTGGTCAACGACTTCGAGGGCATCGCCCACAGCCTGGACGACCTGCCCGCCGACAGCCTGCATGCACTACAGCAGGGGGAAAGGGATCCGGACGGGGTGCGCCTGGTGGTGGGCGCGGGCACGGGCCTGGGGGTCTGCATCGTCTGTCCCGGGCGGCCGCCGCGACTCATTCCCACCGAGGCGGGCCACGGCGAACTGGCGCCCGCCGACGCGCGCCAGTCCCGCCTGTGGGCGGCCGTCACCCGGCGGGAAGGGCGATGCAGCCGGGAGCACCTGCTCAGCGGCCGGGGCATTGCCCGGATTGCCGATTTCCTCATCAGCGAAAGTCCCCAAAGGCCGGGCAAGGCCCTGGCCGAGGCCATGGCACAGCCGGACCCGGCCCCCGAACTCACCCGGCTCGCCCTGGCGGGCGGCGACCCCCTGGCCGTGGAAACCCTGTCCCTGTTCTGCAGCCTTTACGGCGGCCAGGCGGGCGATCTGGCCCTGGGCTGCCTGCCCTTCGGCGGGGTCTATGTCGCCGGCGGCATTGCCCCGCGCATCCTGCCCCTGCTGGATGCCGGAGGCTTCGTGGAGGCCTTCCGCCGCAAGCCGCCCATGACCCACCTGCTGGAAAGGATGCCGGTCCAGGTCATTACCGATCCCCGCTCGGGACTGCTGGGCGCCGCCCGGCTGGCGGCCTCGCAGATCCCCCGGGACCGCGGCTGAAATCCGTTCCGGGCTACAACTTCCCACGCCGATCCGGCAAGATACAGGCTCTTGCCCGGGCTCCCGCCGGGCCATCGGAGACAGCCCATGTCGGAAAGCGGCGACCACCATATCCAGGTCCAGATCAACTGCAGTTACGTGGAATCCCAGTCCGACCCCATGCACGGCCGCTTTGTGTTTGCCTACACGGTCACCCTGCGCAATCTGGGCAAGCAGGGAGCGAGACTCGTCAGTCGCCACTGGATCATCCATGACTCCAACGGCAAGGTGCAGGAAGTCCGGGGCGAAGGCGTGGTGGGCGAGCAACCCCACCTGGATCCCGGCCAGGGCTTTCAATACACCAGCGGTGCCATGATCGAAACCCCGGTGGGTACCATGCACGGGACCTACCAGATGGTCGCCGACGACGGCACCCGGTTCGAGGCCGTCATTCCCACGTTCACCCTGTCCGTGCCCAGGGTGCTGCACTGAATAAATCCGACCTGGATCAAGCCTGCAAACCCCTACTTTAGACAGGGGCATGGTCACTGACTACAATCGTGAGCACTGGAAAATAACGATACAAGACTCATCCACAACCACGGGCTAACCTCATGCGCATCCCTTATACCCTCTGGGCACCCATCTACGATCGACTGATTGAAAAACCTTCAACAGGCGTCAGACAGCGCAGCCTGGAACGGCTGGGCAACGTGGAAGGTCGATCCATCCTGCTGGCGGGCGTGGGCACCGGGCTGGATTTTCCCTTCCTGCCCCAGGGCGCCCATTACACCGGCGTGGACCTGACCCCGGCCATGCTCAAGAAGGCGACCGAACGCGCCCAGTCCCTGAACCTGGGCATCGAACTGCATGAAGGCGATGCCATGGCCCTGCCCTACGAGGATGCCCAGTTCGACGTGGTCGTCATGCACAACATCCTGGCCGTCGTCCCCAATGCCGGCAAGGCACTGACCGAGGCCACCCGCGTGCTCAAGCCCGGTGGCCGGATCCTGATCCTGGACAAGTTCCTCAAGCCCGGCGAAAGCGCTCCCTTCCGCCGCCTGCTGGGCCTGGTGTCCCAGTTCATGGCCACCCGCACCGACGTGGTGTTCGAGAACCTGATGAAGAAGCGCACCGACCTGACCCTGCTGGAAGACAGCCCGGCGATGCTGCGCGGCTGGTTCCGTCACATCCTGCTGGAAAAGAAGGCCTGACCCCGCCTCATGGCACTGTATGCCGTCGGCGACCTGCAGGGCTGCCTTGACCCGCTGAAACAGCTCCTGGACTGGGTCCGTTTCGACCCGGCCCGGGATCGGCTGTGGCTGGTGGGGGATCTGGTCAATCGGGGGCCGGACTCCCTGGGCTGCCTGCGGTTCGTGCAGTCCCTGGGGGAGGCGGCGGTGACGGTGCTGGGCAACCACGATCTGCATTTGCTGGCCATCCACGCCGGTCTGCACAAACCCCGGCGCCGGGATACCGTCCAGCCCATCCTGGACAGCCCGGACCGGGACGCACTCATGGACTGGCTGCGTCGGCAGCCGGTGCTGCACCATGATGCCCTGGTCGGCTGGACCATGGTCCATGCCGGCCTGCCCCCCCAGTGGGACCTGGCCACGGCCCTGGCCTGCGCGGACGAACTGCACCGGGTACTGCGCGGCCCCGACTACCGCACCCTGCTGCAGCGGATGTACGGTGACCAGCCCGACCGCTGGGACCCGGCCCTGTCCGGCTGGTCCCGCCTGCGCTTCATCACCAACTGTTTCACCCGCCTGCGCTACTGCACCCGGGACGGCACCCTGGACATGGATCACAAGGGGGCACCGGGCACCCAGCCTTCCGGCCTGCTGCCCTGGTTCCAGGTACCGGGCCGGGCCAGCGCCGACCTGAAGCTGGTGGTGGGTCACTGGTCCACCATCGGCTGCCGTTATGAACAGCAGGTCCTCACCCTGGACACCGGCTGCGTCTGGGGCGGGCGGATGACCCTGGCCCGTCTGGATACCCCCACACCGGACATCGTCCAGCAGGCCTGCCGGGCCCACCGAACCCCCGCCCCGATCATCTGATCCATCGCAGGCTTACAGGGGCACCGCGCCCCCCCATCCCCCACAGACTGATCAGGGCCACCGTCGCACCGATGGCGGCACCGGCCAGCACGTCGGTGGGATAATGCAGCCCCAGCACCAGGCGGGACAGGGCCACCATCAGGGTGAAGGGCAGCACCAGCCAGGCCCAGACCGGCAACCAGGCCAGCAGCACCACGGTGAAGGCCCCGCATGCAGGGTATGACCGGAGGGGAAGCTGAACCGGTCCAGCGGCGCCATGTGCAGGGTGCTGGCGGGGCACCTCATCGTCATCGGGTGGGTCCTGGAAACCCTCGGCGAAAATCCGGTCCCAGTGCAGGGATGAGGCGCGCCCGGCGGCGTTCATGAGGGGGAATCTCCTTCAATGGGTGGCGGAAGGCTGCCATGGAACGCCTCCCTGACGGCCTCTTCGGCCGCCCGGGACAAGCCGCGACGATCCGTACCGTCGACAGGGATCGGCGGCATGAAACTGAGCGCCACATCGACCCGCGGCATGGCCAGCAGGCGCAGGGCATGGGTGAGGAAATTCTGGTTATCCACGAAGGCCGCGGCATCATCCACCGGAGGCAGGTAGCGGATGGACACCGGCTGTACCGGACAGCCTGCGCTCTGGGCCGCCTGGAACAGCCGGGGATGAAAGCGTCGCACCTCCTTGCCCAGGGTGGTCGTCCCTTCCGGAAACACATGCACCGAGTGGCCGCCACCCAGATGCCCGGCCATCTGATCAGACACCTGGGAGGCGGCGCCGTTGACGCCGCGATGGATGAAGAGGGTGCCGTTACGCCCGGACAGCCAGCCGATCAGCGGCCAGCGCCGCACCTCCGACTTGGACAGGAAACCCACCGGGGCATACGCCCCCAGCACCGGGATGTCCAGCCAGGAGATGTGATTGGAAACGGACAGCACCGGTCCGTCGGAGGGTTGACCACGCACATGGATACGGACCCCGAACAGGCGACAGAAAACCCGGTACCACCACTGGATGGCACGCCGGAACCGCTGATCGGGCATCCCGGCCTCGTTGGGCCGTCCCAGCAGCAGGGTCAGGATCACGGCAATGAACAGGTGGAGGACCAAGGGGATCAGCCTATAGATGCATCTGAAGGTTTTCATGACATTCCGCGGTTAAGGGTGTCCGCAGAAAATGCCGCTGGTAGCGGGCGGGCACAAGCCCCGCGTCCAGAAAAATGAACACATCATCATCACTGGCGGCCAGGGACACGCTCAGCCCTGGGCGTGATACATTCCAGTCATTGGTCACACGCGTGTCGGCGGTCTGCATGGCCTTGCGGTTCTCCATCGTCATGCGGCCATGCTAGGCGCGGGGAAATGTTCAGGGATGTGAAGACACGGTGACGATTCCGTGACCCGGACAGGGCACGCAACCCAGGGGATAACGCAGATGGCCATCGAGAAGAAAACCTGCCTCATGATCCTCCTCACCCTGCCGTTCTGGATCACGGCAACCGGCTGCCGTGCCCCGTGCATCCAGGGATCAATGGAGGTCGCCGCCGTGCGGGTACTGGCTGCCGGTACCCATTGCGGCCACGACGACCCCGCCCCGCGTGTCCGGATGGCCGATACCCTGGCCGACCTGGAGCGGTTGCTGGCCGACACCGGCCTCGGACTGGCCGGCTCGCAGCCCGATCCGGCCCGGGAACGGTTCATCCTGATTCATCAGGGACTTCGGCCCACCCTGGGCTATCGCCTGGAACTGGCCGGGGATCATGCCCGGCTGGAAGGGGAAACATGGGTCATCCGTGTCATCCACCATGAACCACCCCCGGATGCCGTCACCGCCCAGGCCCTGAGCAGTCCCTGCCTGCTGCTGGGCATGGAACGGACGCAAGACCGGCCGGTTCGCGTCGAGGATCAGGACGGCAATCCCATGCACGGCCCGTCGAAGTGAAGTCCGCGGACAACGGCTATAATGGGCGTTTTGCCGGAGTCCCCATGGAAACCCTCGACTACGTCCCCCTGCGCCTGAAGAAAAACGAAGAACGGCGCCTGCTGGCCGGCCACGCCTGGATCTTCAGCAATGAAGTGGACGTGGAAGCCACCCCCATCCGCCCCCTGGAACCGGGTCAGCCGGTGACCATTCAGGACAGCCGGGGGCGCACCCTGGGCACGGGCTACGCCAACCCCAATTCCCTCATCTGTGCCCGCCTGGTGACCCGGGACGCGGATCACCCCTTCGGCCCCTCCCTGCTGGTCCACCGCCTCAAGGTGGCCCTGTCCCTGCGGGAGCGTTTGTTCGAGGAACCCTTCTACCGACTGGTTCACGGCGAGAGCGACGGCCTGCCGGGTCTGGTGGTGGACCGCTACGGCGACGTGCTGGTGGCCCAGATCACCACCGCCGGCATGGAACGCTTGCGGGATGCCCTGCTGAGCGCCTTCGAGAAGGTGCTGCGCCCGAGCGCCGTGCTCTGGCGCAACGACAGCCCGGTGCGCAGTCTGGAAGGCCTGGACCTCTATGTGCAGCCCGCCACAGGTCCCATCCCGGAGACCGTGGAGATCACCGAAAACGGCGCCCGCTTCCAGGTCCCCCTGCTGGCGGGCCAGAAGACCGGCTGGTTCTATGATCAACGGGACAACCGGGCCTGGCTGCGGCGCCTCTCCACCGGGGCTCGGGTGCTGGACCTGTTCAGTTACGCGGGGGGCTGGGGCATCCAGGCGGCCATGCACGGGGCAGAACAGGTCACCTGCGTGGACGCCTCCGCCGATGCCGTCGCCCAGGTGGAAGCCAATGCCCGCCTGAACCGGGTGGATGACCGGGTGCAGGCCCTGGCGGGAGATGCCTTCGAGGTGCTGCGCCGACTGCGGGAGGAACGAGCCCGTTTCGATCTGATCATCGTCGACCCGCCGGCCTTCATCAAACGCCGCAAGGACCTCAAGGAAGGGACCGCCGCCTACCGGCGCATCAACCAGATGGCCCTGCAGGTCCTGGCCCGGGACGGCTTTCTCATCGCCTGTTCCTGCTCCCAGCACATGGCGGCCGATGCCCTGGAAAAACAGGTTCATGCCGCCGCCCGCCACGTGGACCGACAGATGCAGATCCTGTCCCGCGGCGGTCAGGCCAGTGATCACCCCATCCACCCGGCCATGCCGGAGACGGCCTATCTCAAGGCGATCCTCTGTCGCTGTATCGGACAATAACCACAGGTTAGAATCCACCGATGACGCCTACACATCCCTTCATCGATCCCGTGGCCCTGAGCCTGGGTCCCCTGCAGATCCACTGGTACGGCCTCATGTACCTGCTGGGCTTTGCCGCCTTCTGGGCCCTGGGCTGGCTGCGGGCCGGCCTGCCCTGGAGTCCCCTGAACCGGGAGCAGGTTTCCGACCTGCTCTTCTACGGCGTCATCGGCGTGATCGTGGGGGGGCGGCTGGGTTATGTCCTGTTCTACAACCTGGACGCCCTGGCCGGTGATCCGCTGATGCTCATCCGGCTCTGGGAAGGCGGCATGAGCTTCCACGGCGGCCTGATCGGGGTGCTGGTCACCTGCTGGCTCTATGCCCGCAAGCTGGGTTGCCGCTTTTTGCAACTCACTGACTTCGTCGCCCCCCTCATCCCCATCGGCCTGGGGGCCGGACGCATCGGCAACTGGATCAACGGCGAACTCTGGGGCAAGCCCACGGACCTGCCCTGGGGCATGATCTTCCCGGCCGCGGACCTGCTGCCCCGTCACCCCACCCAACTCTACCAGGCGGCCCTGGAGGGACTGGCCCTGTTCCTGATCCTGTGGTTCTTCTCCCGGCGCTGGCGCCCGGTGGGGGCGGTCTCCGGCCTGTTCCTGGCGGGTTACGGGGTATTCCGTTTTCTGGTGGAATTCTGGCGCCTGCCCGACGCTCACATCGGTTATCTGGCCTTCGGCTGGCTCACCCTGGGTCAACTCCTCACCCTGCCCATGATCCTGGCCGGCGTCATCCTGCTGGCCTGGGCCCAACGGCGGGAAAAGGCACGTCATGCATAGTTATCTTCAGCTCCTGCAACACCTGCTGGAACAGGGCACGGAGAAATCCGACCGCACCGGCACCGGCACCCGCTCCCTGTTCGGTCACCAGATGCGCTTCGACCTGGCCCGGGGCTTCCCCCTGGTGACCACCAAGAAGCTGCACCTGAAGTCCATCATCCACGAACTGCTCTGGTTCCTCAAAGGTGACACCTCCACCGCCTATCTGCAGGCCAACGGGGTGCGCATCTGGGATGAATGGGCCACGGCGGACGGCGATCTGGGGCCGGTCTACGGCCGGCAGTGGCGGTCCTGGCCCCTGCCCGGCGGCGGTCACGTGGACCAGATCAGCCAGGTGGTGGAACAGATCCGGTCCCGGCCCGACTCCCGGCGCCTGATCGTCAGTGCCTGGAACGTGGCGGACCTGCCGGACGAGGGCGTCTCCCCCCAGGACAATGCCCGCGCCGGACGCATGGCCCTGGCACCCTGCCACTGTCTGTTCCAGTTTTACGTGGCCGACGGGCGGCTGTCCTGCCAGCTCTATCAGCGCAGCGCCGACATCTTCCTGGGGGTGCCGTTCAACATTGCCTCCTACGCCCTGCTCACCCTCATGGTGGCCCAGGTCACGGATCTGGAACCGGGGGAGTTCATCCATACCTTCGGTGACGTGCACCTGTATCTGAACCACCTGGATCAGGCCCGTGAGCAGCTGGCCCGCGAACCCTATCCCCTGCCCCGGATGGTGCTCAATCCGGCGGTGAAATCCCTGTTCGACTTCCGTTACGAGGACTTCACCCTGCTGGATTACCAGGCCCATCCCCACATCAAGGCCCCGGTGTCCGTATGACCGATTCCCAACCGCTGCTCACCGCCGTGGTCGCCATGGACCGCAACCGGCTCATCGGCGCCGACAACCGCCTGCCCTGGCACCTGCCGGCGGATCTTGCCCACTTCAAGCGTCTGACCATGGGCGGGTGCATGCTCATGGGACGCAAGACCTTCGAGTCCATTGGTCGCCCGCTGCCGGGGCGACGCAGTCTGGTGATGACGAGGGATCCGGATTTCCAGGCCCCTGGCTGCACGGTGGTCCACGACCTGGACCAGGCCCTGATGGCCGCCGGGACGGTGGAGGAGATCTTCGTCATCGGCGGGGCGGACCTGTTCCGGCATCTTTTGCCGTTGTGCCGGCGGATGCACCTGACGGTGATCGAGCATGCCTTCGAGGGAGACACCTTCCTGCCCCAGCTCAACGAGACCTGGCAGGAAGTGGCCCGGGAAGCCCATGATGCCGATGACAAAAACCCCTATCCCTACACCTTCCTGACCCTGGAGCGCCGCCTCTAGCCGGCTAGGACGGCGTACGGAGCCGACGCAGCAGGGCAGCCCCCGGCAGACTGAAGATCACGGCAAACAGCAGCGCCGCCGCCACCACGATGGACGGCCCGGCGGGGGTATCCCAGGTCAGGGAACCCCACAGTCCGCCGGCCACGGCCAGACAACCGATCAGGGCGGCGAACAGGGCCATCTGCTCCGGCGTGGATGACAACCGCCGCGCCGCCGCCGCGGGGATGATCATCAGCGAGGTGATCAGCAAAATGCCCACCACCTTCATGGCCACGGCAATGACCAGGGCCATCAGCAGCATGAAACCCATGCTCACCAGGGTCACCCTCACCCCCTCCACCCGGGCCAGATCCTCATGCACCGTGATCGC
Source organism: Ectothiorhodospira sp. PHS-1 (assembly GCF_000225005.1). Taxonomy (NCBI): domain Bacteria; kingdom Pseudomonadati; phylum Pseudomonadota; class Gammaproteobacteria; order Chromatiales; family Ectothiorhodospiraceae; genus Ectothiorhodospira; species Ectothiorhodospira sp. PHS-1. The sequence continues at coordinate 40,007 of NZ_AGBG01000004.1, forward strand.
CAGCAGGGGTCGCCACAGGGCCGCCAGCATCCCCAGGGCCAGCACGCCACCGAGGAAGATCCAGATCAGGTCCTCATGGGACACCGCCAGGATGTCGCCGAACAGGTAGGCCATCAGATCAATCCGGACCCCTTCCAGAAAGGCCACCGCCACCAATCCCAGGGACAGACTGCTGTGGGCCAGGATACCCAGCAGGGTGTCCGTGGCCAGCCGCCGCTGCCGCTGCAGCAACATGAGCACCAGGGCCAGGGTGACACAGAGGATGACCACGGTCAGATTCACGTTCAGACCGATGAGAAAACCCAGGGCGACGCCCAACAGGGCGGAATGGGCCAGGGTATCGCCGAAATAGGCCATCCGGCGCCAGACCACGAAGGAACCCAGCGGCCCCGCCACCAGGGCCACGGCCATGCCGCCGAGCAAGGCCCGGACAATGAAATCATCCATGGTGCCGATGGGCCTCCGACCCGGGGCAGCCGCGCCCGGGCGGCCCTTCCCCCTCAAACGCCACCACGTCGCCGTGCAGATCATGGCGGTGATCGTGATGATGGGTGTACAGGGCCATGCCCGCCGGCATGGTCTTGCCGAACAGTTTGAGATAGGCGGGATCGCGGCTCACCACGTCCGGCTTGCCGGTACAGCACACATGCTGATTCAGGCAGATCACCGAATCGGCGGCGGCCATGACCAGGTGCAACTCGTGGGACACCATCAGCACCCCGCAGCCGTAGCGGTCGCGCAGGCGGGCGATGAGCTGGAACACCTCCCCCTGCCCGGCCACGTCAACCCCCTGGGCGGGCTCATCCAGCACCAGAAGATGGGGTTCCCGCAACAGGGCGCGGGCCAGCAGGATGCGCTGCATCTCCCCGCCGGACACCGACTGTACGGGCTGTTCCAGCAGATGGGCGCAGCCCACTTCCGCCAGCACCCGGGCCAGTCGGTCCCTGGGGAAGCGCCCCCCCAGCCCGAGGAAGCGACGCACGGTGATGGGCAGGATCTCATCCACCTGGATGCGCTGGGGCATGTAGCCGATACGCAGCCCCGGCCGGCGCAGGACCTGGCCGCCGGTGGGTGAGAGCAGCCCCAGCAACACCTTGAGCAAGGTGGTCTTGCCGGCGCCGTTGGGACCGATGAGGGTGACGATCCGGCCGGCTTCCACCGCCATGTCCACCCCGTCCAGAATGCGCCGCCCCCCCGCCACCAGACCCACCTGCCGCGCCGCCACCAGGGCGCCGCGAGCCGGCACGGCATCATCACGGGATCGGATCAGACGGGACAGAGGGAACATGGCAACCGGACTCGGCGCAGAGAAAGGATGGAAGTGTTTTCCGGGAAGATTGTTATAGTATTACATAACCCACATCAACCATGGAGTCCATTCACCCATGCGCAGCCGCCGATTGCTTGCGGGCCTCACGGCCCTGGTACTGGTCATGCTCCTGCCGACGGTGTTGCAGGCAGCCCCTCGGGTCGTGGTCAGCATACCCCCGATCCACAATCTGGTCAGCGGGATCATGGAAGGCGTGGCAGAGCCGGTGCTGCTGGTGCCCGGCGGGGCCTCTCCCCATGACTACGCCCTGCGTCCTTCGGACATGCGGCATCTGCAGTCGGCCCAGGTGGTGATCTGGGTGGGCCGCGACCTGGAAGGTTTTCTGGAGCGGCCTCTGGCCAGACTGCCGGAATCCGTGACAAAAGTCACCCTGCTCAAGGACGCCCACCTGGTGCGTCATGAACTACGGGAGGGAGGCATCTGGGATCGCCATGACCACGGCCACGGTCATGACCACAACCATGGTCATAGCCACAGTCACAGTCATAGCCATGGTCACGATCATCACCATGACGTGGACAGCCATGTCTGGTTATCGCCCGAGAACGCGGCCCGTATCGTCCGCCATGTGGCCGACGTCCTGGCCGACAAGGACCCCGACCATGCTGACCGCTACGGGGAAAACCGGGATCGCATCCTGGCCCGCCTGGAGACCCTGGATGCGACGCTTCAGGCCCGGCTGGAGCCGGTGCGGGGACGTCCCTTCATCGTGCTCCACGATGCCTATCAGTACTTTGAAAGACACTACGGTCTGACCCCGGCGGGTTCGGTGACGGTGGATCCCGCCCGCCCGGCGGGTGCGCGCCGGATCCAGGAGATCCGTCAGCGGATTCAGGATTCCGATGCCATCTGCGTCTTCAGCGAACCCCAGTTCCGGCCGGCCATCGTGGAAACCCTGATCGACGGCACCGGGGCACGCACCGGCGTGCTGGATCCGCTGGGCGCGGACCTGCCGGCGGGCGTGGGAAGCTATTTCCAGCTGCTGGAAAACCTGGGGCAGAGCCTGGTGGACTGCCTGAGTCGCTAAGCACCCGATCTTCAGGGGACGGGGACACCGATCCGGGCCGCCATCGGTCGCAGCAATACCTGGTGTAGACGCCATGAAGATACTGCGGCGTTCGATGGCGGCCATGGCGGTGCTGCCCCCTGTTCGACACAGGGGGCAGAGTAACCCGGCTCAGGGCTGGACCATTTCCAGATCCATCCGGATCTCGTCCAGCCCCTTGCGGGCGCACATCTCGTCGGTCTCCCCGGACGGGGCGCCGCTCACGCCGATGCCGCCAATGATCCGGCCCGCCGCATGGATCGGCAGTCCGCCGGCGGAGAACACCACACCGTCCACCTTGCCCACCTGGAAGGGCTTGGTGAAGCGGTCCTCCATCTCCGACAGGGGGCCATTGAAGGACATGGCCGTATAGGCCTTCTGTCGGCTGATCTCCAGGGTGAGATCCACCGCCAGGGTGTCCCGCAGGACCACCTGGGTGTTGCCGCCACGGTCCACCACCGTGACCGCCACGTTGACGCCCGCCTCGCGGCAGGCCTCCAGGGTGGCCCAGGCCAGCCGCGAGGCGGTATCCAGGGTCATGACCTTGATGTTCATGGTCACCGGGGCCTCATCGGCCTGAAGGGGGGCGGCAACCAGACCGAGGGTCAGGGCGGTGGCGGCCAGGGTGGCGGGCAGTTTCATCGACATCGGCTTTCACTCCATGGTGGTGGCAAGGACCGGCGGGGCCGGTCGGATGCCGGCCCCTTGTTGTGATGTCCTTGAGTGTAGACCCGAACGGCGGGAAATACCCAGTCGCCGGCAGGCCGGCTCCCACGGAGGCTTACAGGAGTACCAGCAGCCACACCACCACGGCATGGAGGATGGACAACAGCACCGCCGCCGACCCCATGTCCTTGGCCCGGGCCGAAAGATCATGGTAATCCCGACCGATGCGATCGATGGCCGCCTCGATCCCGGAATTCAGCAACTCCACGATGAGGATCAGGAACAGGCTGCCGATCAGCAAGGCCCGCTCCACGCCGTTGTCCCCCAGCCACAGGGCCAGGGGCACCAGGACGATCATCGCCAGCAACTCCTGACGAAAGGCGGCCTCGTGGCGGAAGGTGCTGTGCAGCCCCTTCCAGGAATACCCGGCCGCCTTGATGATCCGGGTCAGGCCCCGGTTGCCGCCGTAGGCCATCAGCCGGCCTCGGGGTGCCAGGCCACATCCAGTTCCCTGGCGGCCCGCACCTCGTCAAAACGCCGGTTGGGCTGAGTATAGGGAGCACCCTTCACCTTCTCGGGCTCGGCCGCCGCCTCTTCCAGGATCCTCGCCATGGCCTCCACGTAGGCGTCCAGGGTCTCCTTGCTTTCGGTCTCGGTGGGCTCGATCAACAGGCACTCGGGCACCAGCAGGGGGAAATAGGTGGTGGGCGCATGGAAGCCGTAGTCCAGCAGACGCTTGGCCACGTCCATGGCGGTCACGCCCTGCGCCTTGGCCTGACGTCGCAGGGTGACGATGAACTCGTGGGTGGCACGACGTTCCGGGAAGGCCAGGTCATAGCCCAGTGACCGCAAACGGGCCATCACGTAGTTGGCGTTCAGGGTGGAGTAGTCCGCCACCTTGGGCATGCCCTCCCGACCCAGCAGACGCATGTAGACGTAGGCCCGCAGCAGCACCCCGGCATTGCCGGCGAAGGCGGACAGGCGGCCGATGCTCTGGGGCAGGTCCCGCTCCGTGAGCCAGCGATAACGTTCCCCTTCCCGGCCCACCACCGGGATGGGCAGGAAGGGCTTGAGCCGCTCGCTCACACCCACCGCGCCGGCGCCGGGACCACCGCCCCCATGGGGGGTGGAGAAGGTCTTGTGCAGGTTCATGTGGATGACGTCGAAGCCCATGTCGCCGGGACGCACCTTGCCCAGAATGGCGTTCAGGTTGGCACCGTCGTAGTACAGCAGGCCACCGGCGTCATGGACCACCTTGGCAATCTCGTGAATGCGGCGCTCGAACACCCCCAGGGTGGACGGGTTGGTGAGCATGATCCCCGCGGTGGCGGGCCCCACGGCGGCCTTGAGGGCCTCCATGTCCACGTCGCCGGAGGCGTCGGTGGGGATCTCGCGCACGGCGTAGCCGCACATGGTGGCGGTGGCCGGGTTGGTGCCGTGGGCGGCGTCGGGGACCAGGATCTCGGTACGACCTTCATCCCCGCGGGCCTTGTGATAGGCGTGGATCATGGCCACTCCGGCGAACTCGCCCTGGGCCCCGGCCATGGGGGTCAGGGACACAGCCTGCATGCCGGTGACGTCCTTGAGCATCTCCTGCAGTTCGAACATGCAGGACAAAAAGCCCTGACTCACCGACTCGGGGGCGTGAGGATGGCGACGCAGGAAGCCCGGCAGCATGGCCAGGCTGTTGCACACCCTGGGGTTGTACTTCATGGTGCAGGACCCCAGGGGATAGAAATGGGTGTCGATGGAGAAGTTTTTCTGGGACAGGCGGGTGTAGTGACGCACCACGTCCAGTTCGGACACCTCCGGCAGCGGCGCCGGACGACGGCGCCGGAAGCGCTCGGGCAGCGCGGCGACATCCGCGCGACCGGCCGGGGCCTGGCTGGGGGTCCGGCGACCGGGACGGGAACGTTCAAAGATCAGCATTGCCTGGCTCCTGCAAAGACATTCGATATGAGTTCAAAATTCCTTCCCCCGGGAAAACCGCCGACGGCCACCGTCTGCAGGGCACGCGTCGACAGCCCCTCCCCGAGGGAAGTTAAAAAAGCCTATTGCTGTCATTCCCGCGAAAGCGGGAATGACAGGGACGCGCACAGAAATACCGGCCCGGGACGAATCAGCCCAGTTTCGCGTAAGCCGCGTCGTAATCCGGTTCCTGAGCGATCTCGGGCACCAGTTCGGCATGGACCACGTGATCATGGGTGTCCAGCACCAGCAGGGCCCGGGCGGTGATGCCCGCCAGGGGACCGTCCACGATCAACACGCCGTAATCCTTGGCAAAGTTGCGGGAACGCATCATGGACAGGGTCTTCACCTTGTCCACGTCCTCGGCACCGCAGAAACGACCCTGGGCAAAGGGCAGGTCCGCGGAGACCACCAGCACCACCACGTCATCACGATCCGCCACCCAGTCGTTGAATTTCTTGGTGGACAGGGCACAAACCCCGGTATCCAGGCTGGGGACCATGTAAAGGATCTTCTTCTTGCCGCCGAAGTCGCTCAAGCTGACGTCGTTGAGTTCCTTGTCCACCAGGGTGAACGCGGGGGCGGCACTGCCGACCTTCGGCAGATCACCGCTGGTATTGATGGGATTGCCTTGCAGGGTAATTCGGGCCATCGTTTTGAGTCCTCGTGCTGGTTGGTCACATGACTGGATTCCCGCTTTCGCGGGAATGACTGCTTTGGAACATCCAGAGTGTAGCTGCCCGACCTCGACATCCGGTGAATTCCGGGCCGATGCCGAATCAGCCCGCCAGGTCCGCCCGCGCCCGCTCCAGCACCGCCACATAGCGATCCAGGTCCGCCGCGGTCTTGGTCTCGGTGACACAGACCAGGATGGCATCGGACAGTTCGGGATAGTCACGCCCCAGGGCATGACCACCAAGCACCCCGGCCGCCGCCATGCGCTCCAGCAGGGCCTCGCCGTCCACGCCCACCCGCAACACGAACTCGTGGAAGCGCTCGTCGGTGAACGGGATTTCGAAGCCCCGCTCCCTGAGCCGAGCCACCAGCGACCCACAACCCTCGACGCAGGCCCCGGCCACCCGCTCCAACCCTTCCGGACCCAGCAGGGCCATGTGGATGGTGGCGGCGGTCACCACCAGTCCCTGGTTGGTGCAGATGTTGGAAGTGGCCTTGGAACGGCGGATATGCTGTTCACGGGCCTGGAGGGTGAGCACGAAACCAGGGCGGCCGTCCGCATCCACGGTGCGGCCGACAATACGACCGGGCATCTGGCGCACGTGCTCCTTACGGCAGCACAAAAAGCCGAAGTAAGGCCCGCCGGAGGACAGGGGCGCCCCCAGGGGCTGACCATCACCCACCACCATGTCCACACCCTGACGTCCCCACGCCCCGGGCGGGGTGAGCAGGGCCAGGCTGACGGGATTGACCACGCCGATGGCCTGGGCGCCGTTGGCATGGGCCCAGTCGGTGAGGGCGTCCACCTCCTCCAGCACACCGAAGAAGTTGGGCTGGGGAATCACCAGGGCGGTGATGTCCTCGCCGGCAAAGGCCTCCAGGGCAGCCGGATCGACCCGACCGGTGGCCGGATCGAACGGGACATCCACGATCTCGATGCCCTGACTGGCCACGATGCCACGGGTCACGCTGCGGTAGGCCGGGTGCACCGTCAGGGGCATGAGCACCCGCTGGCTCTTCGAGCGGCGGTTGGCACGCACGGCCATGAGCACCGCTTCGGACAGGGCGGAGGCACCGTCATACAGGGAGGCGTTGGAAATGGGCAGCCCCGTCAGGCCGGCCATCATGGACTGATATTCGTAGATGACCTGCAGGGTGCCCTGGCTGGCCTCGGCCTGGTAGGGGGTGTAGGCACTGTAGAACTCACCCCGGGTGACGATCTGCCAGACCGCCGCCGGGATGTGGTGTTCGTAGGCACCGGCACCGATGAAGTTCAGGCCCATGACATCCTGGGCAGCCCGATCTTCCATAAGCCGGGTGATTTCCATCTCGCCGATGGCCGGCGGGATGGCGTTGAGTCCGTCCACCCGCAGGGCGGCGGGGATCTCGTCGAACAGGGTCTCAATGCTGTCGGCACCGATGGCCGCCAGCATCTCGCGCACGTCGGCGTCGGTGTGGGGAATGAAGGGCATGGTGATTCCGCTGCGGTCTGGGTGAAGGGGATCAGGAAAGGCCGGGATCAGCCTTCCGCTTCCAGGTGGGCGGCGTAGGCGTCGGCGTCCATGAGGGCTTCCACGGCAACGGCATCGGCGGGCTTGATGCGGAACAGCCAGCCGTCGCCGTAGGCATCGCCATTGACCAGTTCGGGGCTGTCGGCGAGTTGTTCATTGACGGCCACCACTTCACCGGCAACGGGGACGTAGACGTCGGAAGCGGCCTTGACGGACTCCACCACGGCACAGGCACCGCCGGCATCCAGGTGGGCACCCACTTCCGGGGTTTCCACGAACACCAGATCACCCAGCAGTTCCTGGGCATGGTCGGAGATGCCGATGGTGAGGGTGCCGTCGGCTTCCTTGCGGACCCACTCGTGGGACGGGGCGTATCTGAGTTCTGCGGGGATGTTGCTCATGGGGACTCCTGATGAAGGGTTCGGGGGTTCGGAAAAATTGGGTTCGGGTTCGACGGAACACCGTCGAGATCAAAGATCGATCAGGGCCTTGCCCTGGCGCACGAACGGCGGCTTGACCACCTTCGCCGGGACCTGCTTGCCACGGATGTCCACCATCACCCGCTCGCCGGCATCCGCCGGGATCCGGGCCAGGGCGATGGACACGCCCAGGGTGGGGGAAAAGCTGCCGCTGGTGGTCTCGCCCTGCCCGGCCTCGCCGGCGCTGACGCTCATGTGGCCACGCAGGACGCCCCGCCCTTCCAGCACCAGCCCCACCAGGCGCCGGTGCGCGCCGTCGGCCTGCTGCCGCTCCAGGGCCTGACGGCCGATGAAATCCCGGTCGGCGGGCGTCCAGGCCACGGTCCAGCCCAGGCCGGACTCCAGGGGACTGATCTGCTCGTCCATGTCGGTGCCGTAGAGATTCATGCCGGCTTCCAGGCGCAGGGTATCCCGGGCGCCCAGACCGATGGGACGCACACCGGCCGCGGCCAGGGCCTGCCAGAAGCTCGGGGTGGCGGTCGCGGGCAGGATGACTTCAAAGCCGTCCTCGCCGGTGTAGCCGGTCCGGGCCACGAACCAGTCCCCGTCTTCCGTGGCGGTAAAGGGAGTCAGGGCCTCGGCCGGCGCCCGCAGGGACTCCGGCAGCAGGGGCAGGCACAGATCTCGGGCCGCCGGCCCCTGCACGGCGATCATGTCCAGATCGTCCCGCTCGCGGATCTCCACCGGGGCAAGGGTGCCGGAGAGCCTGGCGGCCACGTCGCGCATCCAGGCCAGGTCCTTGTCCCGGGTGGCGGCATTGACCACGACCCGGTAGCCGTCGGCGCGACGATAGGTGATGAGATCGTCCAGCACGCCCCCTTCCGGATTGAGCATGCAGCTGTAGAGGGCGCGTCCGGCGGCCTTGAGCTTGTCCACGTCATTGGCCAGCAGGTGGCGCAGGTAATCGCGGGCACCGGGGCCGTCCACGTCGACCACGGTCATGTGGGAGACATCGAACATGCCGGCATGACGACGCACGGCGTGATGCTCGTCGATCTGGGAACCGTAGTGAACGGGCATGGACCAGCCGGCAAAATCCACCATGCGGGCACCGGCGGCCTCGTGGGTGGCGTGCAATGTGGTGCGGCGTAATGTCATCTTCGACTCCCGGTCAAAATGAAAAAGGGGCGGCCGACACCCTGTCTCGGGTATCGGCCGCCCCTCTGTCCTGAAACCTGAGAGATTACATCCGTGGCGGATGATCCCCTTCGGTGGGTCTGTCGGACCACTCTCCAGAGTCGATATCGGGCAGCGCGGTCCTTTTGCCTGAGCGTTTCCGGGCGGAAGTTGCGCCTTCGGCGCCTCCGGTGAGGGAGGTCTCTCCCACGCTGCCGAGGATGCCGGGGGCATCCCTATCAAGGGGTGAACTATACCCCAGGCGTGCCGGAACCGGAACTGCCTTTTCGGCCCCTGCGTCAGACATCCGGTCGCCGGATCAGGGCGCGGGTCACCGCCGCGCGGCCCCGATGCCCCGGCCCCTCGTCCAGTTCGACGGCCAACTCCGCCAGTTCCATGAACTCGCCACCGACAAAATCCTCCCGCAGCATCACCCCGTTGTAGAGCATGCCCGGGTCTCGGGGACCGCCGCTGTGATAATCCATCTGCTCCGGGTGAAAGGCCTCCATCAGCAACAGGCCACCGGGCTTGAGGGCCTCCAGCATGGCCTGATGCACCTGGCGCCGCTGGGTCGGGGGCAGGTGCAGATAGATGGAAATGATGTGGTCGTACCGCGCCCTGGGCCACTTCCAGCCCACCAGATCGGCCCAGATCGTCTCCAGGGTCACCCCCTGGTGCTGGGCCAGGGCCTGGGCCTTGGCCAGGGCCTGCTGGGAAAAATCCACCGCCGTCACCGACAGCCCCCGACCGGCCAGCCAGACCCCGTTGCGCCCTTCCCCATCCCCCACGGCCAGCACGCTCTGGCCCGGCTGGTAGAGGGGGTGATGGGCCAGCAAATAGGCATTGGGCGCGGTGCCGTAGACATACTCCGTTCCCGAATAGCGGTTATCCCAGAATTCTCTCATGGCAGCACGCCCCTGAAGGTTGAAACAGCAAAACGGATGCTCGCGATCGGTCCACCGTAGGGTAGCCTAACCAGGCGAGTACGGCAGGTTCGGTGAATCCAGCCCCAGGGCCCGTCTGGCCAAGGTCCTTTTCAGCGGGCCGGCGCGATCCGCCAGCATCAGGCCCAGATTCCGCCCCAGGGCCAGCGGCGGCAGCGCGCTGCCGAAGCCGTAGCGGAAGCACTCCATGGCACGCATCATGATGACATTGTCTCCCCGCCGGGCGCGCTCGTAACGACGCAGCACGCGGAATTCCCCCGGATCCCCCACCGCCCCATGCAGCAGCACCCCGGCCAGGGCCCGGGCATCCTGGAACCCAAGATTCACCCCCTGTCCGGCCAGGGGATGAATGGTGTGGGCCGCATCCCCCACCAGTGCCAGCCGGGGACGCACATAGTGACGGGCCTGGGAGCCCCGCAGCGGAAAGGCCGCCCGCTGACTGCTCTCCACCACCGCCCCCAGACGATGGTCCAGACCTTCCGCCAAGGCCTCGCGGAAGGCGACGTCATCCAGATCCCGCAACTGCTCGGCCCGTTCATCATCGGCCGACCAGACGACGGAGCAGCGGCCGTCCGACAGGGGCAGGAAGGCCAGCGGGCCGGTGGGCAGGAAACGCTGCCAGGCGGTCTCCTGATGGGGTAAGGCGGTGCGCACCGTGGCCACCAGGGCCTGCTGACCGTAGCGCCGACTGTCCAGATCGATTCCGGCCATCTCGCGGATGCGGGAGCGGGCGCCGTCGGCGCCCACCACCAGCGATGTCGTGATCCGGGCCCCGCTCTCCAGCGTCACCCGGGCCTCACGGGCACCGATGTCCAGGTGGGTCACGGCATCCGGGCAGAATCGGGTCACCCCCGGCGCCGCGTCCAGGGCATCCCAGAGTGCGCGCTGAACCACCCGGTTCTCGATGATATGTCCCAGATCCGGCTCCCCCAGCTCCCGGGCCTCGAAACGGATGCAGCCACTGCCGCCCGCATCCCAGACCTCCATGGCCTGATAGGGGCTGACCCGCATGGCCCGCATCCCTTCCCACACTCCCAGCGCCCGGAACAGGCGCTGGGAGGCGCGATTGATGGCGGATACCCGCAGGTCATGCCCGCTGTCCGGGGCAAAGGGGGTCGGTGGGCGCAGCTCCACCAGGGCCACGGCAAGACCGCCGCGGGCCAGGCTCAGGGCCAGGGCGGCTCCCACCATGCCGCCGCCGGCGATGAGGACGTCACAGGAGGTTGCCGACATGGAGGCTCCTTGTTCATCGGTTCCGAACATCTACAATCCCATCCCCGCCCGCGCCACCCCGTGCCGCAGCGGGCCGCACAGGTTCAGGGCCACCAGGGCCGCTCCCCGGACATGCCCGAACCCCGGCGTGGTGAAGAGCCGGGCCAGGGCATCGGTCACGCCCGTCACCCGGTCCAGGTCCGGCCGGCGCCGGGCGGCATAGCGCTGCAACAGCCCCGCGTCACCGGGGTCCGAGACCTCCCGCCCGGCCCGGCACAGCAGATCCGCCAGGGTATCCACGTCCCGCAGTGCCAGATTGAAGCCCTGGCCGGCCACGGGGTGGATGGTGTGGGAGGCATTGCCCACCAGCACCAGCCGGGCGTCCGTATCCCGGACGGCACGCACCCGGGTCAGGGGATAGGCAACCCGCGTCCCCACCCGGCGCAGGCGTCCGAGGCGATGACCGAAACGGTCCTGAAGGACCCGCAGAAAATGCCCGTCATCCCAGGCCAGCGTCTCATCGAGCCGATGGACCGGACGGACCCAGACCAGGGCACAGCGGGGACTGCCGTCCTCGGCGGGACTCAGGGGCAGCAGCGCCACCGGCCCCTCGTCGGTGAAACGCTCGAAGGCCGTTCCCCGGTGATCCAGCTCGGTGGAGAGATTGGCGATGATGCCCACCTGACCATAGTCACTCTCGTGGATGTCGATGCCGGCTAGGTTACGAACCACGGACCGGGTGCCGTCCGCGCCCACCAGCAGACGGGTCCGAATCGGCGTGGCAACCTGGTCCAGACTCACCTGCACCGCCAGATGGTCATCATGGCCGGTGTACCCGGTCACCCGCGCCGGCGTCATCAGGGTGACGGGCGCCGCGGCCAGGGCCGTCTGCAGGACCTGCCCCAGCACCCGGTTGACGATCACGTAACCCAGTGCCTCCACGCCTTCTTCCCGGTGGTCCAGGCGCACGTTGCCGAAATACCCCCGCTGGGAGACGTGGATGCGACGGATCGGTTCGGCATGGGGCGCCAGATCCGCCCACAGGCCCAGACGCTCCAGGATACATCGGGAACCCCAGGACAGGGCCGTGGCCCGCTCGTCATAACTGGGTTGCCCCGGAGCGCCGGGAGGCTGCGCCTCGATGATGCCCACCCGGTAACCGCTGTCCGCCAGGCCCAGCCCCAGGGTGGCGCCCACCATGCCGCCGCCGGCGATCAGGATATCGAAATCGCTGTTCTGCACCGCGTCCTCCGCGTGCCGATCCCGGCACCGGGTTGTTTCAGTTGCCGGAACCCACCAGGGCCTGAACCTCGTCGACGCCCTTGGGGCAATCTTCGGTGAGGACCTGATGTCCGGCCCGGGTCACCGCCACGTCATCCTCGATGCGGATGCCGATATTACGGAATGGCTTGGGCACGCCCTTCTCCGTGGCCGGCAGGTACAGGCCCGGCTCGATGGTCATCACCATGCCCGGCTCCAGCAAACGCCATGCCTCGCCCACCTTGTAGTCCCCCACGTCATGCACGTCCAGCCCCAGCCAGTGGCCGGTGCGGTGCATGTAGAAGCGACGATAGGCGCCGTCCTTGATCAGGCGGGAAGGCCGCCCCTTAAGCAATCCCAGGTGCACCAGCCCCTTGGTGAGCACCTTCACCGCCGCTGCATGGGGATCATCCCAGTGATTGCCGGGGACCACCTGGGCGATGGCCGCCGCCTGGGCCTCCAGCACCACCTCGTAGACCTGGCGCTGATGCTCGGTGAAGCGTCCGTTCACCGGAAAGGTGCGGGTGATGTCCGCCGCATAACCCTGGTACTCGCAGCCGGCGTCGATCAGGACCAGATCACCGTCCCTGAGCCGCTCGTTGTTTTCGGTGTAGTGCAGGATGCAGCCGTTGACACCGCCGCCCACGATGGAGGCGTAGGCGGGTTCGGTCCCCGCCCGGCGGAACTCGTACAGCAGCTCCGCTTCCAGCTGATACTCCCACAGCCCCGGCCGGCAGGCGGCCATGGCGCGCTGATGGGCACGACTGGTGACCCGGGCGGCCTCCTTCATGGCCTTGAGTTCGGTGGCCGACTTGAACAGGCGCATGTCATGGAGCAGGTATTCCAGAGCCACGAACTCATGGGGGGGGTGGACGCCGGTGCGGGCCCGTTCACGGATGCCGTTGACCCAGTCGATCAACTTGCGGTCGAACTCCGGATGGCGACCCAAAGTGGTGTAGACCCGCTCCCGGTTCTCCAGCAGCCCGGGCAGGATCTCGCCGATGTCGCCGATGGGGAAGGAATCGTCGGCGCCGAAGCGCTCAACCGCCCCTTCCTGTCCGGCCCGGCGGCCATGCCAGGTCTCCTTTTCCTTGTCCCGTTCCCGGCAGAACAGGATGTACTCCCCCTGGGGTCGGCCGGGCACCAGCACCGCCACCGCCTCCGGCTCGGTAAAGCCGGTGAGATAGAGAAAATCGCTGTCCTGACGGTAGGGATATTCCACGTCATGATTGCGCACCCGGACCGGTGCGGCGGGGATGACGGCGATGCCGCCCTCCCCCATGGCACGCATGAGCTGGCGACGGCGACGGGCGAATTCTTTCATGGCGATGGCTTTGGGTTCCGGGTCATCAACAGGGGGGTCACTGCAGGCGGGAGGGGCCCTTGAGGGGCTGCAGTTCCTCGCTCACCAGCAGCACGCCCACCCGCACGTATTCCAGGATCTCCACATAGGCGGTCTCGCTGGCCTCGTCGTCGTCCACCTCGAAACCGGCGCCGGCAATATCGGAAAGATCCTTGAGGATTTCCGCCGAATCGGCGGGCAGCTTGGCCGGGTCGGTGACGCCGGCCACCGCCAGACCATAGAGGAAGCCCTGGCACCAGTGCCCCAGGGCGTCCACCCGGGTGGAAAGGGCATCGTCCTCGTCCGGCAACAGCATCTGGAACCCGAGCAGGGCATCGGCCAGTTGGGTGCGGGTTTCGGCAAAGACTTCATCCAGCAGGCGCCGGGCCTCCCCTTCCGGCGGCGGCGTCTCGCCGGCCTCGGGAAAGATCTCCTGCAGCCAGCGCACCTCGCCGGACCCCAGATTGGCACTGAGCATGCCGCAGAGCGTGCCGTGGGCCTCGGCGGCATCGGCCGTGGCGCCCGCCCCCCGCAGGGCATCCTGTAAGGCTTGATAATCGGGCATCATGGGGCAAGGCTCTCCAGTCGTGGTGGCCGGACCTCCGGGGCCGGGATCCGATACATGGACGTAGTCTAGCAAGCCCGACGGCGCCAGCACCATGCCGCCGCCGATCCTTGTTGACGGCCCCGAGGCGGAGTCCTAGTATTGAGCCCATGACATACACCGCTCACAATGCCTCGGCGGATTCCGCCCTGAAAGACCTGGAGTCCCGGGTCGAGGCGTTGCTGCGGGTCTGCGAACTGCTGCGGGACGAGAACCTCAGGCTGCGCCGCCAGAACGAACTGCTGCTGGCGGAACGGGCCCAGCTCTCGGAACGGGGTGAGCAGGCACGCATGAAGGTGGAGTCGATGATCAACCGATTGAAGTCCATGGAGCAGGCGGTATGACGGAACCCCGCTCTGAACCGGTCACGGTTCAGATTCTGGGCAAGGAATACCGGGTGGCCTGCCCTGAAGATGAGCGCAATGCCCTGATTGCCTCGGCCAGCCTGCTGGATCGCCGGATGAAGGAAATCCGCGATGGCGGCAAGGTCGTGGGCGGAGACCGGATCGCCGTGATGGCGGCCCTGAACATTGCCCATGAACTGCTGGCCCTGAAGCGGCAGAACGCCGGCCTGGATCAGCGCATGCGCGCCCTGCAGGAACGGGTGGATTCGGTACTGCAACACGAACGATCGACGGATTCATGATGTACGGTCCCGGCGGCGGGGCCACGAAAAAAGGTTTTACGGTTTGGGCACCTCTGAGGTGTGCGTGAGCGGCTGGGTAATATCCTTGAGCCTAATCAACTACCCCGGGAGCCATTCTGCGATGTCTTGTTGTGCATGTCCGCCCCGTAGCGGAAAGCCTGTAGAGATCGCGTCGGCCCCCACTTGAACCCCTGGTTCAAGGTCGAAAGCTCGCCACGGCACTCTCGGAGCGTGCCCTCTTCATTTCCATGACACGCGCCGACCTACGCAGACAGCTTCGCGCCCGGCGTCTGGCGCTCTCCCCGGCCGAACGGGCCCGGCATGCCCGTGCCATGGCCAGGCACCTGATCCACCACCCCCTGTTCAGCGCCGCCCGGCGCATCGCCGTCTACCTGCCCGACCGGGGCGAGGCCGACCCCGGCCCGCTGGTCCGGGCCGCCCGCGCCGCCGGCAAGGACCTCTACCTGCCGGTGCTGGCACCACTTCACCCCCGGCTGCTCTGGTTCGTGGCCTGGGAACCCCATACGCCCCTGATTCCCAATCGCTTCGGCATTCCCGAACCCCCCGTTCGCCGCCGCCGCTGCCTGCCGGCCCGTCACCTGGATCTGGTCATCACCCCCCTGGTGGGCTTCGATCGCCGGGGAAACCGGCTGGGCATGGGTGGCGGCTTCTATGACACCACCTTCCGCCATCTCAACCGCCACCGTCACTGGCGCCGCCCCCATTTGGTGGGAATGGCCTATGCTTTTCAGGAAGTGACGGCGCTGCCCCATGCGTCCTGGGACGTGCCCCTGCACGCGGTGGTGACCGAACAGGGCCTGATCACCTGCCGGCCCCACCCCGAATTGAACACTAAGGATTGCCCATGTCCTACTGGCTGATGAAGTCCGAACCGGATGTCTTCGGTATCGACGACCTGGAACGGGTGCGGGTGGAACCCTGGGAAGGGGTGCGCAACTACCAGGCCCGCAACATGATGCGGGACGAGATGCAAGAAGGCGACCTGGCCTTTTTCTACCATTCCAACTGCAAGGTCCCCGGCATCGTCGGCATCCTGAGGATCGTGCGGGCCGGCTATCCGGACGACAGCGCCTGGGACCCGGAACACACCTACCATGACCCGCGCAGTACCCCGGACAACCCCCGCTGGTATCGGGTGGACGTGGGCTTTGAACGCAAGTTCAGGGACGTCATTCCCCTGGCGGACCTGAAGGCGGCCCCCGCGCTGAGCGACATGCCCCTGGTCAGGCGGGGCAACCGGCTCTCCATCATGCCGGTGACCGAGGCGCAGTGGGAATTCATTCTGTCCATGGCGGACTAACATCCTGCTGTTCTCACAACCTGCTTGCCCTCTCGTCCCCGGCCCTTCTTTCTCCCCCGGGAAACAGAAGATCGACATGACCCATTCAGGAGGCCGATGCCCATGACCCTGAACGAACTCATCATCTACCTGGACGCCCACGCGGGATTCGATCTGCTGGACGGCATGCCCGAGGACACCCTGGAGCGGGCGCGGCGCGGGACGCACAGGCACGCCATCGCCGGGGAGATCATCGCCGCCCTGGGCACCCTGGACGCGGCGGGCACGGGACAGGGGGAGGTGGAACGCAGCGCCGCCGTGAAGGTGCTCAGCCCCCTGCGCCTGAAATACATGGCCGACGACGCCCCGGTGGCGGGCTTTCGCATGGTGGAGAAGATCATCACCACCATCGATGAGGCCTTCAACGAGGAGGCCCTGGGCAAGCGCGGGTAAGACCCGGCCGGCGGATCAGCCCAGGAACAGCCGGTAGACCGGGTTATCGGTCTCCTCCCAGTGGACATACCCCAAGTCCTTGAGGAACCCCTCAAGCCGGGCCTTGTCCTGGTCCGGCACCTGCATGCCCACCAGCACCCGGCCGTAGGCGGCGCCATGGTTGCGATAATGGAAAAGACTGATGTTCCAGTCCTGCCCCATGTGGGCGAGGAAGTTCATCAGTGCCCCCGGGCGCTCGGGAAACTCGAAGCGGTAGACGATCTCGTCCCCTGCCCGGGCCGAGTGCCCGCCCACCATGTGGCGCAGATGGACCTTGGCCACCTCGTTGTCGCTCAGATCCTCGATGGGGTAGCCCTTGTCGCGCAGATCCTGCAGCAGGGTCCGGCGTTCCGTCTCGCCGCCGCTGAGTTGGACCCCGACGAAAATGTGGGCCTGCTCGGTATCCGCGTAGCGGTAGTTGAACTCGGTGATCCCGCGCTTGCCGATGGCCTTGCAAAAGGCCCGGAAACTGCCCGGCCGCTCCGGAATGGTGGCGGCGAACAGGGCTTCCCGCTGCTCCCCCAGTTCGGCCCGTTCGGTCACGTGACGCAGGCGATCGAAGTTGATGTTGGCGCCGCTGAGCACCCCGGCCAGACAGACGCCCCTGAGCCCTTCCCGTTCCACATATTTCTTGATGCCCGCGATGGCCAGGGCACCGGCCGGCTCGGCCATCACCCGGGTGTCATCGAAGATGTCCTTGATGGCGGCACAGATCTCGTCGGTGGAGACCAGCAGGATCTCGTCCACATGGTCCCGGGCCAGGCGATAGTTCTCCTCACCCGCCTGACGCACGGCCACCCCGTCGGCGAAGATGCCCACCTGGTCCAGCACCACCCGCTGCTGCTTTTCCAGGGCCTGCTGCATGCAGGCGGCATCCTGGGGCTCGACCCCGATCACCCGGATATCGGGCCGCAGGGCCTTGATATAGGTCGCCATGCCGGCGATCAGGCCGCCGCCGCCCACGCTGACGAACACCGCCTCCAGGGGGTCGGGATGCTGACGCAGCAGTTCCATGGCGATGGTGCCCTGGCCGGCGATCACATCGGGATCATCGAAGGGATGGACGAAGGTGTAGCCATGCTTCTCGATCAGTTCCAGGGCATGGGCATAGGCATCGTCGTAGGAATCCCCGTGGAGGATGGCCTTGGCCCCCAGGGCGCGGACCGAGTCCACCTTGATGGAGGGAGTGGTGGCGGGCATGACGATCACCGCCTTGATGCCCAGGGTCTTGGCCGACAGGGCCACCCCCTGGGCATGGTTGCCGGCGGAGGCGGCGATGACCCCCTTGCGGCGGGCTTCCTCGGACAACTGGACGATCTTGTTATGGGCGCCGCGCAACTTGAAGGAGAAGACCGGTTGCAGGTCCTCGCGCTTGAGCAGGATGCGGTTGCCCAGGCGCCGGGAGAGCGTGGGCATCAGGTCCAGTGGGGTTTCTCGCGCCACGTCGTAGACCCGGGCGGTGAGTATCTTCTGCAGGTAGGGATAGGCTGACATCATCTGAAGATACAGGGGCGAGTCCATCCCCGGCAAGATGCCCGCGGGGGCGCGGTGCCGGCCCACTCATGTAGAATCCCCCCCGACAACCAAGGAGGCATCCTCATGAGCAATCAAGATCAGATGAAGAAGGCCGCCGCCGAAGCGGCCCTGGAATACGTGGAAGACGGCATGGTCGTCGGCATCGGCACCGGCTCCACCGCCAATCATTTCATCGACCTGCTGGCGAAGATGAAGGGCCGCATCGACGGCACCGTGGCCTCCTCCGAGGCCAGCGCCGAGCGCCTGCGCGGTCACGGCATCCCGGTGCTGGACCTGAACGCCGTCGGCCCCATTCCCCTGTACGTGGACGGCGCCGACGAGGCCACCCGGCACCTGCACCTGATCAAGGGGGGCGGCGGCGCCCTCACCCGGGAAAAGATCGTGGCGGCCGCCAGCGAGCGCTTCGTCTGCATCGCCGACGACTCCAAGCTGGTGAACGTGCTGGGCACCTTCCCCCTGCCGGTGGAGGTCATTCCCATGGCCCGCAGCCACGTGGGCCGGGCCATGCTCAAGCTGGGCGGGCAACCGGAACTGCGTCACGGCTTCACCACCGACAACGGCAACCTGATCCTGGATGTGTTCAACCTGGACATGACCGATCCGGTGGCCCTGGAGACGGAGATCAACCAGATTGCCGGCGTGGTCACCGTGGGCATCTTTGCCCGGCGCCCGGCGGATGTGCTGATTCTGGGCGGCAAGGACGGGGTGAAAACCCTGACCTGAGGGGGTTTTCCGTTTTCCCCTCACCCCAACCCCTCTCCCGCAAGGGGAGAGGGGCTTTTTTGTCAGAGCAGTACCTTCTCGATACCCCCGCTGCGGGCCTGCTCGATGAAGCGGGCCTGCCACTGGTCTCCCAGCAGGGCATTGGCCATCTCCACCACGATATAGTCCACCTCGGTCCCGGTATCTTCCCGGTAGCGGGACAACCCCTGCTGACAGGCCGGGCAGGAAGTCAGCAACTTCACATTGCCGCCGGCGGCCACCGGCGCGCCGGTCAGCGACGTGATGCCCTTGTGGATTTCCTCCTGCTTGCGGAACCGCACCTGGGTGGCCACATCCGGGCGACTCACCGCAAAGGTCCCCGCCTCGCCGCAGCAGCGGTCCGACAGGGTCACCGGCCGGCCCAGCAGATTCCCCGCCACCTGCAGCGGCGCGTGGGTCTTCATGGGGGAATGGCAGGGATCGTGATACAGGTATTCCACCCCCGGCGCGGCTTCCAGCGTCACCCCCTTCTCCATCAGATACTCATGGATGTCCAGCAACCGGCAACCGGGGAAGATGCGCTCGAACTCGTATTTCAGCAGCTGATCCATGCAGGTGCCGCAGGACACCACCACCGTCTTGATGTCCAGATAGTTCAGGGTGTTGGCCACCCGATGGAACAGTACCCGATTCTCGGTGGTGATCGCCCTGCCCTTGGCCTCCTCGCCGGCGGATTCCTGGGGGTAGCCGCAGCACAGATACCCCGGCGGCAGCACCGTCTGGGCACCGGTGCGGTAGAGCATGGCCAGGGTGGCCAGGCTCACCTGGCTGAACAGGCGCTCCGAGCCGCAGCCGGGGAAATAGAACACCGCCTCGCTCTGCTCCGGCGCCACCGCCGGGTCCCGTACGATGGCCACGTGACTGGGGTCTTCCAGCCCCAGCATGGCCCGGGTGGTGCGCGAGGGCAGACCCGCCGGCAGGGGCTTTCTCACCATGTGGATGACCCGGGCGGGGATCGGTGCCGGTCCCGTGGTGGCGGCGGGCCGACCATCGTCCAGCAGGCCCAGGCGCTGGAACATCCGGTGCCCCAGGCGCTGTCCGGCAAAGCCCCACTGGGCCAGGGCCGTGCGCATCAGCTTGATGGTGGCCGGGTCCTTGATGTTGAGGAAGGCCATGGAGACCTTGGCCGCCAGACTGGTCCGGCGCTGGCCGCGGGCCTTGAGGATGCGTCGCATGCGGGCCGTCACGTCCCCGAAATCGATATTCACCGGACAGGGCTTGAGGCAGCGGTGACAGATGGTGCAGTGGTCCGCCACGTCGTTGAGTTCATCGAAATGACGCAGGGACAGGCCGCGACGGGTCTGCTCCTCGTAGAGGAAGGCCTCGATGATCAGGCCCGTGGCCAGGATCTTGTTGCGGGGCGAGTACAGCAGGTTGGCCCGGGGCACATGGGTGGTGCAGACGGGCTTGCACTTGCCGCAGCGCAGGCAGTCGCGGATGTCGTCGTTGAGTGCCCCCAGTTCGCTCTGCTCCAGGATCAGGGCCTCCTCCTGCACCAGGCGCAGGGAGGGGGTATAGGCCCGGGACAGCCCGGAACCGGCCTGCAGCTTGCCCCGGTTGAAGCGGTCCATGGGGTCCACCCGGCGCTTGTAGTCGGCAAAGGCCTTGAGCTCTGGTTCCCCCAGGTACTGGATCTTGGTCAGGCCGATGCCGTGCTCCCCGGAGATGACGCCGCCCAGCTCCCGGGCCAGGGCCATCACCTGATCCACGATGCGCTCGGCCTCGTGCATCATGGCGTAGTCGTTGGAATTGACCGGGATGTTGGTGTGCACGTTGCCGTCACCGGCATGCATGTGCAGGGCCACGAACAGCCGGCTGGTGAGCACCCGGTCGTGGATGGCCTGGATGCTCCGGCGCACCGGTTCCAGGTCCCGACCGTCGAAGATCTCCCACAACCGAGCCTCGATCTCCCGCCGGTAGGAGATCACCAGACTGCGACGCAACAGCAGCTGGATCAGCCGGTCGCCGGGGCGGCGGTCCGCCCGGGACGGCGCGTCCAGCAGGTCGTCCATGGCCACGGCGTCGCTCTCCAGGTGGTCCAGGATGGCCTGCCAGCGCCCCCGCACCGCCTGCACATGGTCTTCCGCGGCCCGGCGCAGCCCCTCGAACCAGCCCCGGGCCTCCTCGCTGCCCAGGGCCAGGGATTCCAGCAGTGCGCGGTGATCCTTGCCCAGGCAGGCCAGGATCTCGTCGGCCATGCGCAGCTTGTTGGTGAGGGACTGGTGGATGTTGATGCGCTCGATCCCCTCGCTGTACTCCGCCAGCCGGTCCAGGGGGATCACCACGTCCTCGTTGATCTTGAAGGCGTTGGTATGGGCGGCAATGGCGGCGGTCCGGCTACGGTCGGCCCAGAACCGCTGGCGGGCCTCGGGGCTCACGGCGATGAAGCCGTCGCCGTTGCGGGCATTGGCCAGACGCACCATCTTCGAGGCGGCCAGGCCCACCGCCTCCTCGTCATCACTGGCGATGTCCGCCAGGAGCACCATCTTGGGCCGCTCCCGGCGCGCCCCCTTCGGGGTATAGCCCACGGCGCGCACATAGCGCTCGTCCAGGTGTTCAAGCCCGGCCAGCTGCACCTTGGGGTCGGCCTCCAGGGCGTCCTTGATCTCGACGATGGCGGGCACCGCCTCGTGCAGATCGGTGCCGTAGAACTCCAGGCTGATGGTGCGCATGTGGGCCGCCATGCGATGGACCACGAACACGGCGGAGGTGATCAGGCCGTCGCAGCCTTCCTTCTGAATCCCCGGCAGATCCTGCAGGCGCTTGTCGGTGACGTCCTTGCCCAGCCCCACCTTGCGGCAGGCCCGGCCCGGGAAGGAGATGACCTGGGGTTCTCCGTCGGGGGTCACGCCGTCGGCCTGGAACCGGGTGATGCGAAAGCTCACGGTCTCCTGATCGTGGATCTTGCCCAGGTTGTGGTTGAGGCGTTCCACCTGGATCCAGCGGGCCTCCGGGGTGACCATGCGCCAGGACACCAGGTTGTCCAGGGCCGTGCCCCAGAGCACCGCCTTCTTGCCGCCGGCGTTCATGGCGATGTTGCCGCCGATGGTGCAGGCATCCTGGGAGGTGGGGTCCACGGCAAACACATGGGCGGCGCGCCCCGCGGCCTCGGACACCCGGCGGGTCACCACCCCGGCCTCGGCGCGGAGGGTGGCCACGGGGCCTTCCACCCCGGGCAGCTCCACGAACTCCACCTCGCTGAGGGCTTCGAGCTTTTCCGTGTTGACGACCGCGGCATCGGCGGTCAGGGGCACGGCGCCGCCGTTGTAGCCGGTGCCGCCCCCCCGGGGAATGACGGTCAGACCCAGTTCAAAGCAGGTCTGGATGACCCCGGCCATCTCCGCCTCGGAATCCGGGGTGATGACCACGAAGGGCAGTTCCACGCGCCAGTCGGTGGCGTCGGTGACATGGGAGACCCGGGCCAGGCCGTCGAAGTGGATGTTGTCCTTGCGGGTGACCTTGCCCAGCAGGCGGCGGGCACGGGCGCGCAGGGCCTTTTGTTCCGGGAACCAGGCCTCGAAGCGGCGTACCGCCTGACGGGCCTGTTCCGCCAGGTCCAGGGCCAGCTGATTGCCCTCGGCCCGGGCGATGATCTGGTCCACCCGGTGATCCAGGGCGTGGATCAGGGCGGTGAGTCGCTTCTGGTTACCCAGCAGGTCGTCCTGGATATAGGGGTTGCGGGTGACCACCCACATGTCCCCCAGCACCTCGAACAGCATCCGGGCGGAGACGCCGGTGCGCCGGCGGGCGCGCAGTTCGTTGAGCACGTCCCACATGCCTTCGCCGAGGAAGCGGATGACGATCTCGCGGTCGGAGTAGGAGGTGTAGTTATAGGGGATTTCGCGGATGCGGGTACTTGCGGTCATGGCTGGCGGGGATCACTGCGGGAGGGGCACCTATTCTAGCACCCCGGCCGGGATGAGGTGAGAGGCGGGGAAAAGCAAAAAGGGTGCGGAGGTTTCCCTCCGCACCCTTTGAACTTCCAGTGCATGCCTTCCGGTCAGGCGACCTTGGGCAATGCCATCGGTATGGGACCGATGATTAGAAGTTGTGGGTCACGCCGACCTGGAAGCCCCAGGCGTTTTCACCAGCAGCGGCAGGCACCACACCCTTACTCTTGCCGGTGGCGTTGCCACCCAGCTCGTACACAGCATTGTCATCATTGCGCACGGTGGCGTAGGTGGCATACAGGCCGGTGCGGCGGGTCAGATCGTAGCCGGCGCCGATGGCGAACAGCTGAGCGCCGCTATCGTCACGATCGTCGTCGCCCGCATTGGCGTAGGTGCCCATCACATAGGCCTGACCGAACTGGTACTTGGCGCTCAGGAAGAAGGCGTCACGATCACCCAGCCCAGTGATACCGGAGTCGATGTTTTCATACATGGCGCTCAGGGTCAGGGCGTCGATGGTGTAGGCGCCGCCGACCTTCCAGGCCTTGCCGTCATCGCCGGTGCCGGCCCAGTCATTCAGCTGCTCATAGGCCACGGCCACGTACATCGGACCCTGGGTGAAGGTACCGGCCAAGGAGAAGGCGTTTTGCTCGTTGGCTTCATCAGCAAGAACGCCGGTAACAGGATTACCAGCCGGGTCCAATCCGATGACTCCAGTGTTACCAAAACGGGTATCGCCATTAGCGCGAGTATCCGTGGTGTAGGAAGCCATGAACTGCAGGCCGTCGAAGTTGGGGCTCAGGTAAATCGCGGTGTTACGATGGCGATTTTCAAAGGCCGTGGGGGCGCCATTGAAGGAACCCATGATGGAGTTGTAGTCACCCAGGGTATCGGCGAAGGGGTCCAGACGCAGGGTGGAGATCTTGTAGGGGGTGTCGTGACGGCCCAGGCGCACTTCACCGAACTCGCTGGCCACACCCAGATAGGTATTACGGGTAGCCAGTTCACCACCACCGTTGGCGGCATCAAAGCCAGCTTCCATCTGGAACACGCCGCGCAGGCCCGCGCCCAGGTCCTCGGAACCGCGCACACCGATGCGGGAGGCGTTGGAGGCAATCTGGTGGCTGGAGGCGTCACCATCGTTGACCCGGTCCATGGACACATTCAGACGGCCGTACAGGGTGGTGTCGGCCATGGCGGCGGCGGGCAGGCCCATGGCCGCGGCTACTGCGAATACGAGCACTTTCTTTTGCATGTTTACGTTCCTCTGCAGAGCTTTGTTGTATAAGGGTCTGACCGTGTCAGCCGATTACCACTAAGCAGAAGCCGTGCCAAACACTAACCCACTGATTTTAATAGTGTAAAAAAACAACACACCATGACATAGCGCATGACAATGTCATGACACGTCATGACAGAAATGGAGATTGTTGTTTTTTTGAAACATCCAAGCGGATGCCCCCGGTCGCGGACGCCGCCCGTGCCCCCCCCCTACACCCGGATCTGAAATTTTTCCAGATAGCGATAGAGGGTGCGCTCACTGACGCCCAGGTGCCGGGCGGCTTCCGCACGGTGGCCACCGGTGGCCGCCAGCGCCGCGCGGACACCGGCTTCGGTGCAGACGCCACGGGAACCACGACGCGGGGAGGCCACCGACACCGCTTCGCCGGCCTGAGACTGGAAAGCGATGTGTTCGGGCAGCAACGGCCCGGTACCAGCCAGGATCGCCGCCCGGGTCATGATGTTCTTCAGCTCGCGCACATTGCCCGGGTAGTGATAGGACACCAGCAGATCGGCCACCGGCACGGACAGGGGCAGATGCAGTGCCCCACCGTCCGCCTGCCGCAGAAAATGTTCCGCCAGGGCGATGACGTCTTCCCGCCGCTCCCGCAGGGGGGGAATGAAGACCGGAAAGGCGGACAGGCGGTAATAGAGGTCTTCCCGGAACCCACCCTGGGCCACCATGGCCGCCAGGTCCCGGTGGGTGGCGGCCACCACCCGGGCATCCACCGGGATGTAATCGGTGCCGCCCACCCGGCGGATACGGGAGGTTTCCAGCACCCGCAACAGCTTGCTCTGCATGGACAGGGGTAACTCCCCCACCTCGTCGATGAACAGCGTCCCCCCCTGGGCCGCCTCGAACAGGCCGACCTTGCGCCGGTCCGCGCCGGTGAAGGCGCCCTTTTCATAGCCGAACAGCTCCGCCTCGATGATCTGTTCCCCCAGAGTGGAACAGTCCACCACCACCAACGGCCCCTGGGCGCGACCGGAACAGTGGTGCAGATAATCCGCCACCCGCTCCTTGCCCACGCCGCTCTCCCCCAGCAGCAATACGGTGGCACTGGTGGGTGCCACCCGCTCCACCATCCGCATCAGCTCCAGCATGGGGAGGGACTGCCCCACCAGGCGCGCCCCCTCCGGTGATGCGGGGGCCGCTTCCGGGTCGGGATGCAGCAGCAGACCGAAAAAGTCGCCGTGCTCGCCCCGCCCCCGGGAAATCCGGACGCTCAGACGCCGGCGCCCCCGTCCGCCCGGGATCTGCACCGAAAGAGGCTCCGTCGCGGATCCCGCGGTGATCAGTGGACAGTCCCCCTCCCCGGCACAGTCACCCGGCACCCCCTGAAAGAATTCATGACAGCCCATCCCCCGCAGATCCTCGCGGGAGAGGGACAGACAGCGCAGGGCCGCCGCATTGGCGGCCAGCAGGCGATGGTCGCCGTCGAAGATTACGAAAGCATCGGGGATCAGTTCGACCACTTGGTCGAGGGTGGGCGCGGCAGCGGGGTTGGGGCGGTTATTCAGGGTCAGCATGCGGGGTTTTGTTCCATCGGATGCCCGGGTATCGGGCAGTCTATCATCCACGGCCAATGTTCAGACGGCATCGGCAGCAGAGGACGCGTCCCTTGGACTTCGTCTCTTGAGCTTCGTCGTTCCCCCGTAGGCGGGAATCCAGTTCCCGGGCTGCGTCCATGGACTCCCGCTTTCGCGGGAGTGACGGAATAGCGCTATTCCGTCCGCCGCGCTCCGCGCGACGTTCGGTGCGGCTGCGCCGCACACGTCGAACCTTCCAGACTCGAACCTGGTGACGCCCTGAATCACATCCACGAAAAAGGCCCCGCATGGGGGCCTTTTTCGTGGATATGGCTGGGGGACCAGGATTCGAACCTGGGTTGACGGAGTCAGAGTCCGTAGTCCTACCGCTAGACGATCCCCCAATAAAACCGAGGCGTAAATCTACAGCATGACGGGGTGTTGAATCAAGCCCCGAAATAAAAACCGAAAAACCATCCCCCACGAGACTATCCTGATGGATAGCCCCGGGGTGACTGCAAGCCGTTCCCGTCGTCGGGGATCAGCGCTTGCTGAACTGAGTCGCGCGACGTGCCTTGCGCAGACCGACCTTCTTACGCTCGACCTGACGGGCGTCGCGGGTCATGAAGCCGTGGGTGCGCATGGCGCCGCGCAGCTTCTCGTCGTATTCCACCAGAGCGCGGGCAATACCCAGACGGATGGCACCGGCCTGACCGTTGGCACCGCCGCCCTTCACCGTGGCCACGATATCGAAACGATCCAGGCTTTCGGCCACTTCCAGCGGCTGACGGACCACCATGCGGGAGGTCTCACGCCCGAAGTAGACGTCCAGGGGCTTGTTGTTGACGGTGATCTCGCCCTTGCCGGGGCGCAGAAAAACCCGCGCAGAAGCCTCTTTGCGGCGTCCGGTTCCGTAGTTCTGGGTTGTTGCCATCTCTTGACCTGCTCTATGTGCTGCCCGGCCACGCAAGGCGGCCGGATCAGGGTGTTGTTCAGATTTCCAGCGGCTGGGGCTGCTGGGCGGCGTGGCTGTGCTCGGCTCCGGCATACACCTTGAGCTTCTTGAACATGGCCCGGCCCAGGGGATTCTTGGGCAGCATGCCCTTCACCGCGATCTCAATGAGGCGCTCGGGGGCGTTCTCACGGATCTGCTGCGCGCTGGCGGACTTCATGTGACCGACGTAACCGGTGTGCCGGTAGTACATCTTGTCGGTTTCCTTGTTGCCGCTGAGGCGCACCTTGGAGGCATTCACGATCACGATGTAGTCACCGGTATCCACGTGCGGGGTATACACGGGCTTGTGCTTGCCGCGCAGGCGGCGAGCCACTTCGCTGGCGAGCCGGCCGAGGGTCTTGCCGGAGGCATCAACCACGTACCAGTCGCGGGTGACTTCAGCGGGCTTGGCGCTAAAGGTCTTCATTCCTGAACTCCAGGGTGCACATGAATCACGGAAAGCGCGCAATGATAACGGGGAAGTGCCCGGGTGACAAGGGGTGTTTCCGTTTCAAATCCACCAGGTCGTCCCGGTCATCACCTTGGCGGTCACCGGCATCACCAGCTTGCGCAGGGGCCAGGGCAGGACTGCCCCGCCCAGGGACATGGCCAGCTCGCCATGATGGGCCTCGTCGATCTTCATCTGCTCCAGTACCGCCCGGGTCGGCGCGTCCTCGGGGACGACCCGGGCCAGATGTTCATCCAGATGACGGATCACCTGCTGCTCCGTCTCGTGCACGAAACCCAGGCTCCACTTGTCGCCCGCCACTCCGGCCAGGGCGCCGATGGTGAAGGCGCCGCCATACCACAGGGGGTTGAGGAAGCTCTTGTGGGTGCCCAGGGCCGCCAGACGGCGTTCGCACCAGAGCAGATGATCGTTTTCTTCCCGGGCGGAGCGTTCCATGCGCTCGCGCACTTCGCCGCTACGGGCAGTGAGGGCCTGCCCCTGGTAGAGCCCCTGGGCGGCCACCTCCCCCGCATGATTGATGCGCATGAGGCGACCGGAGAGGACGCGGGCGTTGTCATCCAGTTCCGGTTCCACCACCGACCGGGCCGGGTCCGGGCGCTCGGTGGCGCGGGGACGGCCGAACAGGGTGCACAAACCTTCATCGATGGCGGACAGCAGACGGTCGGCGGGGCTCAGTTGGCGCATGGCGGGCTGACATGGACGATGGGCATGATGATGAAGATACTGGAAGTACGGCAATCTTCAAACCCGGTAAATATCAGGGGTTTTCAGGATGGGAGCGGGCGTTATGCACCGGGCGGCGATGCACAGCGACTGTCGATGAGCCGGGCCAGGCTCATGACCGATATCGCCAGCCCCCGGCGCCGGATACCGGCCGCCAGGTGCAGGCCGCAACCCACATTGGCGGTGACGAGCACGGCCGGCGCCAGCGCCGCAAGGGCATCCAGCTTGGGAGCCAGCAGCCGGTCGGCCATCCGTGGATGGGTCAGCATGTGACTGCCGGAACCGCCGCAACAAAAGGCGTTGTCCGGCAAGGGAGTCAGTTCCACACCGGGCAGGCGCCGCAGCAGGGCCTCCATCCATCCGTGCTCGCGCAACCCGTACCGCAAGGTACAGGGCGTATGGAAGACCACCTTGAGGGGAGTCTCGATCAGTTGCAACGGCGCCAGGTCCACGTCCGCCAGCAACCGACACAGGCCGGTCACCCGCTCACCGAATCCGTCGCCGCCGCCGGCCCGCAGATGGACACGACAGCCGCTGTTCAGACTCAGGACAGGCCCCTCACGCCCGGCGAAGACCGCCCGATTGCGGCCCGCAAGCTCCGCCGCGTCCCCGGCACGACCGGCATGATGATCCAGCGCCCCGCAGCATACCTGCCCTTCCGGCAGCACGACCCGGTAACCCAGGCGCCCGAGCAACCGGGCGGCGGCCTCCAGCGAAGGCCCGTCAAAGGTCTCCGCGGTACAGCCGGCGAACAGGAACACCGTGCCCCGCACGTCGTCCACCGCAGCATCCGCCGCGGCCGAACGCCCCACCAAAGACGGCCGCGGCGGGAGCGCCACATCCGGTAGAAAGGACGCCGCGCGGGCCGCGCCCGGCCGATCATCCGCGCCCAGGCGGGCGGCCAGCCTGCCCAGACCCAGGCGCCCGGCCACCCGCAGCCCCCCGGATGCCGCGCGTCTGGCACCCCCATGGCGCAGCAGATACCCACCCACCAGACCGGCCCCTCGCGGCGGCGGGATCAGGCTCGCCCGCGTCGCATCCATCAAACTGCCGAAGGGCACGCCGGAAGGACAGACCGCCTCGCAGGCACGACAGCCCACACACCCTTCCAGGTGTCGGCGCACTGCCGCGTCATCTCTCAGGGCGCCGCTCATCAGCCCCTGCATGAGGGTGATGCGGCCACGGGGGGAGTCGCCCTCATCCCGGGTGACCCGGTACGTGGGGCAATGGGGCAGGCACAGACCGCATTTCACGCAGCGGTCGGTATCCCGCAGGATATCGTCATGGTTCATGGCGGAGCGCACTTGAAAAGCGGCGGCATCAGGGCCGTCCTCCAGTGGGTGAGGCGGGATCTGTTAGAGTGTCCGGCCAGATTCACCCACGGACACTCCGATCAATCATGTTTTTCAGAACACTGTCGCCCTATTGTATCAGCCTGCTCCTGTTCACCCTGCCGCTCCAGGCTGGAGAATGGGGTGACAACGAGGGCTGGAGTGGACAGGCGGAACTGGGGGCGATCCTGACCAGCGGCAATACCGACTCCGACAGCTTCAACGCCCGCACCAGGATTCGTCACGAGCAGATGCTGTGGCGCCACACCCTGCAACTGGAGGGACACCTGGCCTCGGAGGACGGCACCACCACCAAGGAGCGCTATCTGGGGGCCTTCCAGAGCGATCACAAGGTCTCGGACCGGGATTACCTGTTCGGTGCCCTCAGGGCGGAACGGGACCGTTTCAGCGGCTACGAGTATCAACGCAGCCTGGCCGCCGGCTATGGCCGCCAGGTGTTGGATTCCCCGCGCACGCGCCTGAATCTGGAGGCCGGCGCCGGTCTGCGTCAGGACAAGTTGGAGGACGGCAGACAGGAAGACGAAGCCATCCTGCGCCTGGTGGGCGCGCTGGACCATCGCATCGGCGACAATACCCGCCTCACCGAAGACCTGCTGATCCAGGCCGGCGACGACAATACGGAAATCGAATCCGTGGCCGCCCTGCGCATGCGCATCAATGCCAAGTTTTCCATGCGCCTGTCCCTGACGGTCAGGCACAATACGAACGTACCGGAAGACCGCAAGAATACCGACACCACCACGGCGGTGAATCTGGTCTATGACCTGTGGTAGGAATCCCGTTGACCGTCCCTCCTGATATGGAACCGGAAAACAAGATGAGCCATTTCAAACGACACATCTTCTTTTGCACCAACTGCCGCGAAGACGGCAACTGCTGCGAACATTTCGAGGCCTCCCGACTGCGCGATCATGCCAAGAAGCGGGCCAAGGCCCTGGGCATCCATGGCCAGGGCGGCGTGCGGGTGAACGCCGCCGGCTGTCTGGATCGTTGCAATGAGGGGCCGGTGGCCGTGGTCTATCCGGAAGGGGTCTGGTACACCTTTGTCGATGAAAAGGATATCGACGAAATCGTGGACGAGCACCTGCAACATGGTCGGGTGGTGGAACGCCTGCGAATCTAGATCCCGCCGGTCGGACCGAGACTTAAACCATTGGTCCTCGACGGAACACCGCCCGTCGTCCTGCATGAAAAAAATGTCCGTCCGCCTTGACATGTGCAGTGCAGCATACGATATTAGAACCATATCGTCTCGCGGATCCCTCCGCATTCGGTATACTCCTCCATCCTCCTTTGGTGGTTTTGGCGCGGCCCCCTCAAGCCGCGCTTTTTTTTGCCGGTGGCCTTGGGTTCCCGCGGGCGCGTATAATTCCCAGTCTTTTTGTCATCACCAGACTGGCCGAGCCCATGACCCAAGCAATTTCCCGACCCGTGACCCGCGCGCTCATCAGCGTTTCCGACAAGACCGGCCTGCTGCCCTTTGCCCAGGCGCTGGCGACGCGGGGCATCGAGATCCTCTCCACCGGCGGCACCGCGAAACTCCTCATGGAAGAAGGCATCCCGGTCAAGGAGGTCTCCGCCCATACCGGTTTTCCCGAGATGATGGACGGCCGGGTCAAGACCCTGCACCCGAAGATCCACGGCGGTATCCTGGGGCGTCGGGGCATGGACGACGAGGCCATGCAGACCCACGACATCCCCCCCATCGACCTGGTGGTGGTAAACCTCTACCCCTTTGAAGCCACCGTGGCCCGCCCCGGCTGCAGCCTGGAAGACGCCATCGAGAACATCGACATCGGCGGCCCGGCCATGGTACGTGCCTCGGCCAAGAACCATGCCCATGTGGGCATTGTGGTGGACCCATCCGACTACGACCGGGTGCTGGAAGCCCTGACCGCCGGTGACGGCAACCTGCCCCATGCCCTGCGCTTTGAACTGGCGGCCAAGGCCTTTGCCCATACCGCCCGCTATGACGGCGCCATCGCCAACTACCTGACCGGCGTGCAGGGCGAAAAGACCCAGGCCCCCTTCCCCGGCACCCTGTCCCTGCAATTTGAAAAAAGCCTGGACCTGCGCTACGGCGAGAATCCCCATCAGTCCGCCGCCTTCTACCGGGAACGTCATCCCGCCGAGGCCGGCGTGGCCACCGCCCGCCAGATCCAGGGCAAGGCCCTGTCCTTCAACAACATCGCCGACACCGATGCCGCCCTGGAATGCGTGAAGCAGTTCGAGGCCCCGGCCTGCGTCATCGTCAAGCACGCCAACCCCTGCGGCGTGGCCGTGGCCGCCGACATCCTGGCCGCCTATGACCTGGCGTTTGCCACCGACCCCACCTCCGCCTTCGGCGGCATCATCGCCTTCAACCGCCCCCTGGACGGCAAGACCGCCGAGGCCATCGTGGCGCGTCAGTTCGTGGAGGTGATCATCGCCCCCGAGGTCTCCCCGGAGGCCGTCAAGGCCGTTTCCGGCAAGCCCAACGTGCGTCTGCTGGCCTGCGGCCAGTGGGGTGAAGCCGGCGGTGGCTGGGACTTCAAGCGGGTCAACGGCGGCCTGCTGGTTCAGGACCGGGACCTGGGCCAGGTCAGCGAATCCGACCTGAAGCTGGTTTCGGAACGCGCCCCC
The DNA here is from genome assembly GCF_000225005.1 of Ectothiorhodospira sp. PHS-1. NCBI lineage: Bacteria > Pseudomonadati > Pseudomonadota > Gammaproteobacteria > Chromatiales > Ectothiorhodospiraceae > Ectothiorhodospira > Ectothiorhodospira sp. PHS-1. The sequence goes on from NZ_AGBG01000004.1 coordinate 71,756, forward strand.
ACCGACCAGGAGAAGGCGGATCTGCTGTTCGCCTGGCGGGTGGCCAAGTTCGTCAAGTCCAACGCCATCGTCTACGCCCGGGACGGCCGTACCATCGGCGTCGGCGCCGGCCAGATGAGCCGGGTGTACTCCGCCCGCATCGCCGGTATCAAGGCCGCCGACGAGAACCTGCAAGTCTCCGGCTCGGTGATGGCCTCGGACGCCTTTTTCCCGTTCCGCGACGGCATCGACGCCGCCCACGAGGCCGGTATCACCGCCGTGATCCAGCCCGGCGGCTCCATGCGGGACGAGGAAGTGATTCAGGCGGCCAATGAGCACGGCATGGCTATGCTGTTCACGGGCATGCGACATTTTCGGCATTGATTCTTGGGGCTAACGAGGTGAACACGATGAAAATTCTCATCATCGGCGGCGGTGGCCGCGAACATGCCCTGGCCTGGAAGGCGGCCCGGTCGCCCCGGGTGGACACGGTCTTCGTGGCCCCCGGCAATGCGGGCACGGCCCGGGAAGCGGGCTGCCGCAACCTGGACATCGGCGCCGAGGACATCCCCGGTCTGCTGGCCTTTGCCCGGACGGAAGGCATCGACCTGACCATCGTCGGCCCCGAGGCCCCTCTGGTGGCCGGGGTCGTGGACGCCTTCAGGGCCGAGGGCCTGGCCATTTTCGGCCCGACGAAGGACGCCGCCCGCCTGGAAGGCTCCAAGGCCTTCTCCAAGGACTTTCTCGCCCGCCACCGGATCCCCACGGCCGCCTACGGCAGCTTCACGGATCTGGACGAGGCGCTGGCCTACCTGCGCGCCCAGGGCGCGCCCATCGTGGTCAAGGCTGATGGACTGGCCGCCGGCAAGGGCGTGATACTGGCCCGGACCCTGGAGGAAGCGGAGGCCGCGGTGCGCGACATGCTGGCGGGCAACGCCTTCGGCGAGGCCGGTCACCGGGTGGTGATCGAGGAATTCCTCACCGGCGAGGAGGCCAGCTTCATCTGCATGGTGGACGGCGAGCATGTGCTGCCCATGGCCACTTCCCAGGATCACAAGGCCCGGGACAACGGCGACCAGGGTCCCAATACCGGCGGCATGGGTGCCTATTCCCCGGCCCCGGTGGTCACCCCCGAGATCCATGAGCGCATCATGGACCAGGTGATCCTGCCCACGGTGCGGGGCATGGCGGCCGAAGGCACCCCCTACACCGGTTTTCTCTATGCCGGGGTGATGATCGATGCCCAGGGCATCCCCAAGGTGCTGGAATTCAATTGCCGCTTCGGCGATCCGGAAACCCAGCCCATCATGATGCGGCTACGTTCGGACCTGATCGAACTGGTGGAGGCCGCCCTGGCGGGTCGCCTGGACCGGACAGAGGCCGACTGGGATCCCCGCGCCGCCCTGGGCGTGGTGCTGGCGGCCGGCGGCTATCCCGCCGATTACCGCAAGGGGGACGTGATCCGGGGCCTGCCGGACACCGATGCCGAAGACGCCAAGGTGTTCCACGCGGGCACAGCCCTGAAGGACGGCCAGGTAGTCACCCAGGGCGGACGGGTACTGTGCGCCGTGGGACTGGGCGAGCGGGTCAGTGATGCCCAGGCCCGGGCCTACGCGCTGACGAAGCAGCTGAACTGGGATGACGTCTACTACCGGACCGATATCGGGTATCGGGCCGTGGCCCGGGAGTGATGCCGTAACCTCCACACACCACCTCCGTCGGCCAGACCCAATCTGGCCGGCCGGGGTGCCCGGCGGCGATCGGCCCGTTCGCGATTTTATTTTTTACTCAGAATGGGTTACTAAATAGGAATACCAGACAGATCGATCAAAGCTTCAGCTCAGGAACAGGATCCCCGATGAAAACCCTGGAAATGGTCCACGAATACGACCCCCGCCCCCTGCCCTGCGACAAGGACTCGCTCAAGGAGTCCATTCGTGACGCCCTGATCCACATCGTCGGCAAGGACCCCCTCACCGCCACCCCACGGGACTGGCTACACGCCGTCTCCTTCGCCGTCCGGGAACGCATCATCGAGCGGCGCATGTTTACCGAGCGCCTGTTCGACCAGGAACAGGTCAAGCGGGTCTACTACCTGTCCATGGAATACCTCATCGGCCGCATGCTGGTGAACAGCCTCATGAACCTGGGTTTCTACGAAGCCTGCTGCGAGGCCCTGGAAGAGATGGGGGTGAGTCTGCACGAAATCATCGACATGGAGTCCGACGCGGCCCTGGGCAACGGCGGCCTGGGCCGGCTGGCCGCCTGCATCCTGGACTCCATGGCCAGCCAGTGCCTGCCCGGGTACGGCTACGGCATCCGCTATGAGTTCGGCATGTTCCACCAGGGCATCGAGAACGGCGAGCAGGTGGAGCATCCGGACAACTGGCTGCGCTACGGCAACCCCTGGGAATTCCCCCGGCCGGAAAAGATCTTCCCCGTGCATTTCTACGGCTATGTGGTGGAACACCGGGAGCGGGGACAAACCCGCTATCACTGGGAGGACGGCGAAGAGGTCATCGCCATGGCCTATGACTACCCGACCCCCGGCTTCGGCAACAAGAACGCGAACAACCTGCGGCTCTGGGCCGCCAAGGCCACCCGGGACTTCGATCTGGACTATTTCAACGAAGGCGACTACATCCGCGCCGTGCGGGAGAAGATCGAGTCCGAGACCATCTCCATGGTGCTCTACCCCAATGACGCCACCGCCATCGGCCGGGAACTGCGCCTGAAGCAGGAGTACTTCTTCGTCTCCGCCTCCATCCAGGACATCCTGCACCGACACGCTGAACTGGGCTATCCCATCGAGTCACTGCCGGACAAGGTGGCCATTCAGCTCAACGACACCCACCCCGCCATCGCCATCGCCGAACTCATGCGACTGCTGGTGGACAGCCATCAGCTTCCCTGGCAAAAGGCCTGGGAGCTGACCCGGGGCGTGTTCTCCTACACCAACCACACCCTGATGCCCGAGGCCCTGGAAACCTGGCCGGTGACGCTCATGGAGCGGGTCTTGCCGCGCCACATGCAGATCATCTACGACATCAATTTCCACTTCCTCAACGAGGTCCGTCACAACTTCCCCGGAGACAACGACATCGTCCGTCGCTTGTCCATCATTGATGAAAACCATGGTCGCCAGGTACGCATGGCCCATCTGGCCGTCGTCGGCAGTCACATGGTCAACGGCGTGGCGGCCCTGCATACGGAACTGCTGAAAAAGCACCTGTTCAACGACTTCTACCGTCTGTGGCCGGACCGATTCGTCAACATCACCAACGGCATCACACCCCGGCTCTGGCTGAATCAGGCCAACCCGGCGCTGGCGGACCTGATCACCCGGCATATCGGCAACGACTGGACCATGGATCTGGAACAGCTCAGGAGGCTGGAACCCCTGGTGGACAACAGGGACTTCCGCCGCGAATTCCAGCAGGTGAAACGACGCAACAAGGAACGTCTGGCGGAACTGGTGAAGCGGCAGATGGACATCACCATCAGCCCGGACGCCCTGTTCGACATCCAGATCAAGCGGATCCACGAGTACAAGCGGCAGCTGCTCAACGTGCTGCATGTGATCACCTTCTACAACCGGATACGGGAAGGGCGCGCCGAGGAGCAAGTACCGAGGGTCACCCTGTTCGCCGGCAAGGCGGCCCCTTCATATACCCGGGCCAAGCAGATCATCCGGCTGATCAATGACGTGGCCGACGTGGTGAATCATGACCCCATGAACCCCAAGCAGCAGGTGGTCTTCCTGCCCAATTACGACGTGAGTACCGCCGCCGTGATCATCCCGGCAGCCGATCTTTCGGAGCAGATCTCCACCGCGGGCACCGAGGCATCCGGCACCGGCAACATGAAACTGGCCCTGAACGGCGCCATGACCATCGGTACCCTGGACGGGGCCAATATCGAGATCCGGGAAGCGGTGGGCGAGGAGAACATCTTCATCTTCGGCATGAATGCCGAGGAAGTGGAGCAGCTCAAGCGGGAAGGCTACCGACCCCGGGATTTCTACGAATCCAACGACGAACTGCGTCGGGCCCTGGACATGATCCGTGACGGTTTCTTCTCACCCCAGGAGCCGGGGCGTTACCGGGATCTGGTCAATAATCTGCTGACCGAGGACCAGTACATGGTGCTGGCGGATTATGCGGACTATGTCCGCGCCCATGAGGCGGTGGATGCCCTGTACCGCGATCCGGAGGCCTGGATGCGCAAGGCGATGCTGAACACGGCACGGATGGGGTATTTCTCCATCGACCGCACGGTGATGCAGTATGCCCAGGAGGTCTGGGGCATCTCCCCGGAGGGGTGGGTCTGAGGGGATGCTTCACTGGATCCCCGCTTGCGCGGGGATGACCACATCCGTCACTCCCGCGAAAGCGGGAGTCCAGAGCGGGCCGCCCAGGAAGCACGGAGGCGGCAACAGCCCTGAAGTGCAGCCTCAGCTGCGCTTCATCATGTCGAAGAATTCGTTGTTGGTCTTGGTGGACTGCAGACGACCCAACAGGAAATCCATCGCTTCCAGTTCGTCCATCGGGTGCAGGAACTTGCGCAGGATCCACAGCTTCTGCAACTCTTCCGGATCGGTGAGCAACTCTTCGCGACGGGTGCCGGAGCGGTTGATGTTGATGGCCGGGTAGACACGCTTCTCGGCAATCCGGCGGTCCAGATGGACTTCCATGTTGCCGGTGCCCTTGAACTCCTCATAGATCACCTCGTCCATCTTGGAGCCGGTATCGATCAGGGCGGTGGCCAGGATGGTCAGGCTGCCCCCTTCCTCGATATTGCGGGCGGCACCGAAGAAACGCTTGGGACGATGCAGGGCATTGGCATCCACGCCGCCGGTGAGCACCTTGCCGGAAGACGGCACCACGGTGTTGTAGGCCCGGGCCAGGCGGGTGATGGAGTCCAGCAATATCACCACGTCCATCTTGTGCTCCACCAGGCGCTTGGCCTTCTCGATGACCATCTCGGCCACCTGCACATGACGACTGGCGGGCTCATCGAAGGTGGAGGACACCACCTCGCCCTGCACCATGCGCGACATCTCCGTCACTTCCTCGGGACGTTCGTCGATCAGCAGGACAATGAGATAACATTCGGGATGATTGGTGGTGATGCTCTGGGCAATGTTCTGCAGCATCAGGGTCTTGCCGGCCTTGGGCGGGGAGACGATCAGACCGCGCTGGCCCTTGCCGAAAGGCGCCACGATGTCGATGACACGGGCGGTGATGTCTTCGGTGGAGCCGTTGCCCCGCTCCATGCGCATGCGTCGAGAGGCATGCAGAGGGGTCAGATTCTCAAACAGAACCTTGTGCTTGGCGGCTTCCGGCGGCTCGAAATTGATCTTGTCCACCTTCAGCAGGGCAAAATAGCGCTCGCCTTCCTTGGGTGGGCGGATCTTGCCGGAGATGGTGTCGCCGGTGCGCAGGCTGAAGCGGCGGATCTGACTGGGGGAGACATAGATGTCATCCGGCCCGGCCAGGTAGGAACTGTCCGCCCCCCGCAGAAACCCGAAACCGTCCTGAAGGATCTCCAATACCCCGTCCCCGAAGATGTCCTCGCCGCTCTTGGCGTGGGACTTCAGGATCGCAAAGATGATGTCCTGTTTTCGTGCCCGCGCCATCCCTTCAAGTTCCATGGACTGCGCGAGTTCTATCAGCTCGGAGGCCGATTTACGCTTGAGTTCGGTGAGGTTCATATAGAGGTTCGAGGGAGGGGTTGTCTATGAAAGTTTTCAGGCGGACAGGGCGGACCCACAAGGAATGGCCTGGGAAACCGGTTTCAGGTTCGGTCGGATCTGAATTCGAGAAGGGATGCCACCCGAGCGGGCGGCCGGCAAGACATGAATGACTTTTTATGTCCGTTACGTTAACACGCAATCCACAGGGCGTCCAGCCCGTTTTATACGGGTTGGACGCCGGGGGGCTCTCAGATATTCTGGTCGATGAAGGCGGTGAGCTGGGACTTGGACAATGCCCCCACCTTGGTCGCCTCCACATTGCCGCCCTTGAACAGCATCAGGGTCGGAATGCCACGAATGCCGAACTTGGGAGGGGTGGCCGGATTTTCGTCAATGTTCAGCTTGGCCACCTTGAGCTTGCCGTCGTACTCCGCGGCAATCTCGTCCAGAATCGGGGCGATCATCTTGCAGGGACCGCACCACTCCGCCCAGTAGTCCACAAGTACCGGTTGCTCGGACTTGAGGACATCGTCCTCGAAGCTTGCGTCCGTGACATAGGTGATGTTTTCACTCACTACAATTGACCTCCGGTTAGAATGTCGGCGTCGTCCCACGGGGTATCAGGTTCCGGACGGCACGACGCGCCGCTAAATTGAATCCCATTCGGATCGGCATTTCAAGTCTACTTCAATGATATCGCGAGGAAAGGCCCCATCTCCATGACGGACCAACATCTTTCCGAGACCAGTTTCTCAAAACTCGATCTTCCCGAGCCGGTACGCCAGGGCCTGGAAGACGCCGGGTTCTCCCATTGCACCCCCATCCAGGCCCTCGCCCTGCCCCACGCCCTGACGGGCAAGGACGTGGCCGGCCAGGCCCAGACCGGCACCGGCAAGACCGCGGCCTTCCTGATCACCGTCCTGACCCATCTGATCCGGCATCCCGCCCCGGCGGACCGACGCCCGAATCAGGTCAGGGCCCTGATCCTGGCCCCCACCCGGGAACTGGCCATCCAGATTCACAAGGATGCCCAGGTGCTGGGCGCTCATACCGGCCTGACCCTGGGACTGGCCTACGGCGGCACCGATTACGACAAGCAACGCAAGCAACTGGCCGACGGCGTGGACATCCTCATCGGCACCCCCGGGCGCATCATCGACTACTTCAAGCAGAAGGTCTTCGATCTCAGACGCTCCCAGGTCCTGGTGCTTGACGAGGCCGACCGCATGTTCGATCTGGGCTTCATCAAGGACGTGCGTTTCCTGCTGCGCCGCATGACTCCGGCCACCGAGCGCCAGTCCATGCTGTTTTCCGCCACCCTGTCCTGGCGGGTGATGGAACTGGCCTACGAGCACATGAACAACCCGGTGAAGGTGCAGACCCGGGATGAGCAGGTCACCGCCGAACGGGTGCGCCAAGTGATCTACTACCCCGGTAACGAGGAGAAGATCCCCCTGCTGCTGGGGATCATGAAGCGCTCCAGCCCGGACCGTTCCATGGTGTTCGTCAATACCAAGCACATGGCGGAAAAGGTCACGGCCTGGCTGCAGGGCAACGGCATCCGCGCCGCCCTGCTGTCCGGCGATGTCCCCCAGCGCAAGCGCCAACGGTTGCTGGCCCAGTTCGAGACCAGCGAATTCCAGGTCCTGGTGGCTACCGACGTGGCGGCCCGCGGGCTGCACATCCCCGATGTGTCCCATGTGTTCAATTTCGATCTGCCCCAGTCCGGCGAAGACTATGTCCACCGCATCGGCCGTACCGGCCGGGCCGGGGCGGAAGGCGACGCCGTCAGCTTTGCCTGTGAAGACTCGGCCTTCTACCTGCCGGAGATCGAATCGTATATCGGCTTCAAGATCGTCTCCGAGGCGGTGGATCCCGACCTGCTGCTCAAGGACCTGCAGCCGCCGGCGAAGATCGAGCGCAAGCGCGGCGGTCCGGGCGACCGGGGCAAGGACGGCGGCCGCGGCGAGCGCCGCCCCCGTTCCGATGCCGGCAAGTCCAGGGGTGGCGGACGCCGCAAACCCGGACCGAAAACCGAAGGCGACACACCGGCATCTTCCACGAGGACCGAGGACGCACCCGCGCCAACCACCCCGGCGGCGGAACCCCCCCGCAAGCCCAGGCGCCACAGACGGCGCACGCCGGCCGGGGAAGGCACCCCGGAGCGTTGAGAGGCTGAGGGAGGCTCGTGGCCGAGCCTCCCTCGAGCTTGCCTCAAGTCCGCTGCAACCCGTGATACAACATCACCCCATGGCGGGCCTCGGCAAAGAACAGCCATCGCTCCAGCCCGATCCCGCCCAGGGCCGATACCAGCGCCAGGGCCAGCCAAAGGGATGACCCACCCGCCAGCACCATCCCCATCAGCAACAACGGCAGCAGGAAACCGAAGCCGAATACCCCCAGTCGTACCCGGAAAATACGCCGCGCCCCCGGATCAAAACCGAATTCACGGGTCAGGAACGTGCCCGCCGTATGCCCCTGGTCCAGCAGCCGGACCCGCGCCTGGGTAAACCCGGTGGCGGTATTGAGGCTGGGACCGGTCACCTCCCGAATCCACAGGTAATACAGCCCCTTCATCACCCCGGCCAGCAGCAGGAGCCCCAGGGCCAGCAGCACCAGACCCTCGCTGCGCCCGCCGAAACCGGCATGGACCGCCGCCAGGGCCGTCGCCCCCAGGGCCAGCCCCAGCAGCAGGTAATTCGCCGGTGTCAGGGCGGTATTCCACTGACGGATGGTCTTGAGGCTGGCGTAGATCATGCCGGTGGTGAACACGGTCAGCAGGGCCAGGAACAGGGCCATGCCGCCGACCACTACCGTCAGGGCACTGACCTCCACGCCGGCCCGCAGGATCTGCCACAGATAGAGCAGGGCAAAAGGATAGAAGCTCAGGGCGCAGACCGCCTCCCGCGACAGCCAGGAGGTGCGCACCCGCATCACGGCGCGCCAGGCGTTCTTCGGGTTGTGCAGATGCAACGTGGACGAAAACAGGCCGAAGGTGATCAGGGCCAGGGCCAGCCCCAGCTGGGTCATCAGTTCACCATGCCCCGGCACGGGATACAGACCGGTGAGGTGCAGCAGCGTCACCAGACTGAACAGGCCGTACCCGGCCCCGGAGAGAACGGTGAAGAAGATCACTGAAAGTGCGGGATGCATGGGGGTTCACCTGGCAATGGCCTTGTTGACCCAGTCCTTCACGCTGGACATGAGACTGCCGCGCCGGACATCCGCCGTGGGCACGGCCGGGGCGCTGCGGGGCGGCAGATAGGTATTGGTGGGCTCGTAGCCCAGTTCCGGCATCAGTTTGCGCCCGCCCCGCTCCCGGGACAGACGGCTCACGGTGGAGTCCGGGTCATCGAAGTCACCGAAGTGTCGGGCATGGGCCGGACAGGTGATGACGCAGGCGGGCTGACGGTCCTCCGGCGCCAGGGCGTCATCGTAGATGCGGTCGATGCACAGGGTGCACTTCTTCATCACCCCGTCCCGGGGATCCAGTTCCCGGGCGCCGTAGGGGCAGGCCCAGGCGCAGAGGCTGCAACCCATGCATTTGTCCTGATCCACCAGCACGATGCCGTCTTCCCCGCGCTTGTAGGAGGCCCCGGTGGGACAGACCGTGACGCAGGCGGCATCGTCGCAGTGCATGCAGGAGAGGGGCATGTTGACGGTCTTGGTATGGGGGTAGTCGCCCACTTCATAGTGACGCACCCGGTTGAACCATACGCCGCTGGGGGCGGCTCCGTAGGGGGACTCATCGGTCAACGGCCCCGTGGTGCCGGAGGTGTTCCACTGTTTGCAGGCCACGGCGCAGGCATGACAGCCCACGCAGGTGTCCAGGTCAATCACCAGGCCGAGTCGCATGTATCGGGTACTCCTGAACAAAATCGCACAACACAATCACGCCCTTCCCTTCCCACGGGTCAGCACATCCCACAGACTGCGCCGCAGGTTCACCCGCCGATGGGTCTGATATCGCACCTGATCCGGTGAATCGGGCATCCCCGGCAGCGGTCTGACCGGCTCGAACTGGGGCCAGGCACCGACCTCTCCCGGCTTGGCCGGCGTGATCCTGACCCGCAGGTCATACCAGGCGGCCTGCCCGGTGATCGGGTCCGAGTTGGTCACGTTGTCCAGCCCGTCCCCCCGTTGCGGGAGCAGCTCCGAGATCAGGTGATTGAGCAGGAAACCCTTGCGGGATTCGTCCGCATCCCTCGCCAGTCCCCAGGCCCCGGACTGCTTGCCCAGGGCGTTCCAGGTCCAGACCGTATCCGGCTCCACCCCCTCCATCAGCTTCACCTGCACCCGGATGCGCCCATGGTGGGATTCCACCCACACCCAGGACTGGTCCGCGATGCCCATGGACGCCGCCCGGCCCCGGTTCATATAGAGAAAATTCTGGGCACAGATCTGGCGCAGCCAGGCATTCTGGGAGTCCCAGGAGTGGTACATGAACATGGGACGCTGGGTGATGGCATGGAAGGGATAGGCCTCCAGGTCCACCCTGCCCTGCTCCAGCGGGGCGTACCAGATGGGGAGCGGATCGAAATGGTTCACCAGACGGGCCTTGTGCTCCGGCCGCTTCGGCATGGGGCCGTCATACAACCCCTGCCCCGCCAGCTTGAAACGCTGCTGGGTCTCGGAATAGAGCTCCAGGACAATGGGGTCGGTGGATCCCACCCAGCCCGCGTGGCGGGCCAGTTCGAGATAGTCCCGGTTACAGAATCGGTAGTATTTCTGACTGTCTTCCAGGTGATGGACAAAGAAGCACTGATGATCCGCGTACTCCTGCCACTGGTTCGGGTTGGGGTCGCCCCGCAGGCTGTTCTGACCCTGGGCACCGCGCCAGCCGGCCAGAAAACCGATGCCCGGCTCTTTCTGGAAATTGACGATGAAGTCCTGGTAGGACGTGTAGCGGCGGGCGCCGTCCCCGGTGGTGAAGGCAGGGAAACCCAACCGACCCGCCAGTTCCACCAGCACTTCCTGCCAGGGACGCACGTCCCGGTCCGGCTCCAGGATGGGCTGGCGGATGGAATCCGCCGCCGCGTGGGGTTCGGAGATGGGCCGATCCAGCATGGAAATGGTGTCGTGGCGCTCCAGATAGGTGGTGTCCGGCAGCACCAGATCGGCGAAATTGACGATCTCCGCGTGGAAGGCGTCGGAGACCACCAGAAACGGAATCCTGTATTCCCCGTCCTCCCCCTTCTCCCGCAGCATGTCCATCACCTGGGCGGTGTTCATGGTGGAATTCCAGGACATGTTGGCCATATAGAGCATGAGGGTGTCGATGGGATAGGGATCCCCCTTCACCGCGTTGGTGATGACCATGTGCATGAGGCCGTGATTGGCCATGGGGGCGTCCCAGGAATAGGCCTTGTCCAGACGCAGGGGATTACCCTCGGCATCGATCACCAGATCCTCGGGGCCGGTGGGAAAACCCAGGGGCGGACGCTTGAGAGGTGTGTTGGGTGCCATGTCCCGGGCCGGCTTGATGCCCGGGGGGATGTGCTTGGGATAGGGCGGTTTGGACAGATGGCCGCCGGGCACGTCGATGGTCCCCAGCAGGATCTGCAGCAGGTGGATGGCCCGGCAGGTCTGGAAGCCGTTGGAATGGGCGGAGATGCCACGCATCGCGTGCATGGACACGGGACGACCCACAAAACGATCATGGGTGCGACCGTAGGCATCGGTCCATTGGCATTCGATCTCGATGCTTTCCTTGAAAGCCACATGGGCCATTTCCAGGGCCAGTCGCTCGATCTGCTCGGCGGGCACGCCGCAACGTGGGGCGATGTTTTCCGGGGCGTATTCGTCGTCCAGATAGCGCTCCGCCAGCAGGCTCATGACGGTGCGCACGGGACGGCCGTCGGGCGCGATGTAGTCGCCGAACAGGGCCGGCTGGATCTCCGGCAGGGAGGCGTCCACCACATCCCCCAGTTCCAGGTCCCAGGCCAGGGGGTTGCCGTCCTGGTCCCGCAGGATCAGGCCGTGGCCCTTCTGGCCCGGGGTGTCCACCACCAGCCAGGGGGCGTTGGTGTAGCGCACCAGGTAGTCCCAGTCGAAGCGGTCATGGCGCAGCAGGACGTGGACCATGGACAGGGCCAGCAGGCCATCGGTACCGGGACGGATGGGCACCCATTCATCCGCCACCGCCTGATAGCCGGTACGCACCGGGTTGATGGAAACGAACTTGGCGCCCCGGCGCTTGAGGGTGTCGATACCAGCCTTGATGGGGTTGGAGGCATGATCTTCGGCCACGCCCCAGAGCATGAAGTATTTGGTGCGCTCCCAGTCCGGGTCGCCGAACTCCCAGAAGGCATGGCCCATGGTATAGAGGCCGGCGGCGGCCATGTTGACGGAGCAGAAACCGCCGTGGGCGGCCCAATTGATGGTGCCGAACTGGGCCGCCCACAGGCCGGTGAGGGCCTGCATCTGATCCCGCCCGGTGAAGAAGGCCAGCTTTTTGGGATCGGTGGCGCGGATGCGGGCCAGACGTTCGGTGAGCTGATCGAGGGCTTCGTCCCAGGAGATGGGTTCGAACTCGCCGCTGCCCCGCTCGCTACCCGGCTTGCGGCGCAGGGGTTGGCGCAGGCGGGCGGGAGACTGCTGCTTCATGATGCCCGCATTGCCCTTGGCGCAGAGCACCCCCTTGTTGACCGGGTGGTTGCGGTTACCCTGGATGAAGCGGACCTGATTATTTTCCACCGTGACCTTGATCCCGCAGCGGCAGGCGCACATGTAGCAGGTGGTGTACCGGGTCTGCTGCCGGTCGTGGTCTTCGAACGCGGGTAATGCGGTCATGCCCGTCACCTGTCTTGAGTGAATCTTCATGGATTCCTTTTAGCAGGAACCCGGACAGTGTGCGGTTTTGAGGGGGTCAACTCAAAGGGAAGTTTTTGATTCGGGTATAAGCCCGTGGGAGCCGGCAGGCCGGCTCCCACGGGAAATGCTTACACCGGTTTTTCGGTCTGCCGCAACCGGATACCCAGTTCCCGCAGTTGGGCCTCGCTGACCGGGGCCGGGGCCTGGGTCAGGGGGCAGGCGGCGGTCTGGGTCTTGGGGAAGGCCATGACGTCACGGATGGACTGGGCACCGGTCATGAGCATGACCAGACGGTCCAGACCGAAGGCGATGCCGCCGTGGGGCGGGCAGCCGTACTTGAGGGCATCCAGCAGGAAGCCGAACTTCTCCCGGGCCTCGTCTTCGCCGATACCCAGCAGACCGAACACCGCCTGCTGCATGGCCATGTTGTGGATACGCACGGAACCGCCGCCCACCTCGGTACCGTTGAGCACCATGTCGTAGGCGCGGGAGACCAGCTGGCCCGGATTCTCGGACAGGGCCGCCATATCGTCGGTGCGCGGCGCGGTGAAGGGATGATGCAGGGCCACCCAGCGGCCTTCCTTCTCGTCCAGCTCGAACATGGGGAAATCCACCACCCACAGGGGCCGCCAGCCCCGCTCCACCAGGCCCCGGTCGTGGCCCAGCTTGACCCGCAGCGCCCCCAGGGACTCGTTCACCACCCGGGTCTTGTCGGCACCGAAGAAGATCAGGTCGCCGTCCTCGGCACCGGTGCGGTTGAGGATCTCCACCACCACCGTATCCGGCAGGAACTTGAGGATGGGGGACTGCAAACCCTCGCGCCCGGCGTTGATGTCGTTGACCTTGATATAGGCCAGCCCCTTGGCACCGTAACGACCGACGAAGCTGGTGTAGTCGTCGATCTCCTTGCGGGACACCTCGCCGCCCTTGGGCAGGCGCAGGGCGGCCACCCGACCGTTGGGATCCTTGGCCGGGCCGGAGAAGACCTTGAACTCCACCTCGGCCATCACGTCGGTGAGATCCACCAGCTCCAGGGGAATGCGCAGATCCGGCTTGTCGGAACCGTAGCGGTGCATGGCCTCGGCATAGGTCATGCGCTGGAAGGGAGTGTGCAGGGGCACTTCCAGCACCTGGGCGAAGAGTTCGCGCACCATCTCTTCCATGAGGGTCATGATGGCCTCTTCATCCATGAAGGAGGTCTCGATATCCAGCTGGGTGAATTCCGGCTGGCGGTCGGCGCGCAGGTCCTCGTCGCGGAAGCAGCGCACGATCTGGTAGTAGCGGTCCAGGCCGGACATCATCAGCAGCTGCTTGAACAGCTGGGGCGACTGGGGCAGCGCAAAAAAGCTGCCGGGGTGGGTGCGGCTGGGCACCAGGTAGTCGCGGGCACCCTCGGGGGTGGCCTTGGTGAGCATGGGGGTCTCGATGTCCAGGAAGCCGTGGGATTCCAGGAAGCGGCGCAGTACCCCGGTCACCTGGGCGCGCATGCGCAGGCGGGTCTGCATGATTGGACGGCGCAGGTCCATGTAGCGGTAGCGCAGGCGGGTTTCCTCGCCCACTTCGTCCTCGTCCAGCTGGAAGGGCGGTGTCTCGGCGGCGTTGAGCACGGTCAGCTCCGTACCCAGCACCTCGATGGCGCCAGTGCGCAGGTCGGTGTTGACCGTGCCCTCCGGACGACGGCGGACCTTGCCGCGCACCTGCAGCACGTATTCACTGCGAATCCGCTCGGCGGTCCGGAACACCTCGGCCCGATCCGGATCGAACACCACCTGCACCAGACCCTCCCGGTCCCGCAGATCGACGAAGATGACACCCCCATGGTCACGGCGACGGTTGACCCACCCGCACAGGGTCACCTCCTGGTCGAGCAGGGATTCATCGACGGTGCCGCAATAATGAGTACGCATGTCTTGCCTTCGCTGGTTGATTCGGTTCTGGGGAAAACGGCTAATGGTAAGGGGTACGATGCGCCGGAGTAAACGCCCGGGCGGCGGGCCTTCAGCCCGACTTCCCCTTGGGAGGATAACGGGGCACCACCACCCCCAGGGACATGACGAACTTGAGGCCGTCCTCCACGCTCATGTCCAGTTCGATCACCTCGTCCCTGGGCACCAGAATGATGAAACCCGAGGTGGGGTTGGGGGTGGTGGGCACGAACACGCTCACCACCTGCCGCTCGGTGCGGGCCTGTACCTCGCCCAGGCCGCTACCGGTCTGGAAACCCAGGGTCCAGATCCCCTTGCGGGGATATTCGATCAGCAGCACCTTGCGGAAGGAGTCCCCGCCGGCGCCGAACAGGGTCTCCATCACCTGTTTCACCGCCGAGTAGATGGTGCTCACCAGGGGAATCCGGGCCAGGATGGCCTCCCAGAGATCCACCAGCTTGCGCCCCACCAGGTTCGCCACCACCAGACCGGTGAGAAAGACGATCACCAGCGCAACGACGATGCCGAAGCCCGGGATGGTGAAGCCCAGCAGGTTTTCCGGTCGCCAGGGCGGCGGCAGCAGCAGCAGGGTGCGATCCATCATGTCGACGATGAACTTGATCACCACCACGGTGGTGATCAAGGGCACCCAGACCACCAGTCCGGCGATCAGATAGCGCCGGAAGGTGTGCAGCGGCCCTGTGGGAATGGGATGCAAGACGGATCAGCTCGCGGCCTTGCAGGCGGCGCAGGCGTCGGCGCCACCGCCGGACTTGCCGTCGGCGCCGCAGGCCGGAGCCTTGCCGTCATCCTTGAGGTTCTTCTTGTTGCCGTTCTTGAAGTCGGTCTCGTACCAGCCGCTGCCGCCCAGACGGAAGGCGGGGGCCGAAACCTGCTTCTGCAGGGTGGCACCGTGGCATTCGGGGCAATCCACCAGGGGGGCGTCGGAGAACTTCTGGATGGCCTCCAGGCGGTGGCCACAGGCATTGCATTCGTATTCGTAGATCGGCATGGTCAATACCCCAGGGGCAGAAATCTGGACAGGTCCGGATTATATCCGCAAAGTGTTTCACGGCACCGGAGAAATGGTGCCTGGTTGCATATGGGGACGTTCGGAAAAATTTCCAGCCCCCATTTTCACGAGGCAAGGACACCATGGCAGACAAGGTCATCATCATGCTTCTCAACACCAGCCTCAAGGCCCCCGGCACCCTGGGGGCGCCGTTCTTCCAGGCCGCCGTGGCGGCGGCCATGGATCTGGAGGTGGAGATCTATTTCGCGGCCGAGACCACCCAGCTGCTCAAGCAGGGAGTGGCGGAGAACCTCTACACCGGCAAGCAGCGGACGAAGTCCGTCTATGACTTCATGCGGGACGCCCACGAGGCAGGGGTGAAGTTCTATGCCTGTGCCGGCGCCATGGAAGAGCATGAACTGAACGACGACAATGCCATCCCGGAGCTGGACGGCAAGCGCGGCGGCGGGGCCTTCATCGGCGAAGCGGTAGAGGATGGGGTCGTGGTGCTGACGTATTAGGAGATCCGCCTTGAATCCATCCCCTAAATCCGTGCTCATCACCGGCTGTTCCTCCGGCATCGGCCATTGCGCCGCCCGAATGCTGCGGGAACGAGGTTTTCGGGTGTTTGCCACCGCCCGGCGAGCGGAAGACGTGGAACGGCTGCAACAGGAGGGCTTCGAGGCCCTGCCCCTGGACCTGGATGATCCGGAGTCCATCGCCGCCGCCGTGGAGGCGGTCCTCGCCGCCACCGGCGGACGACTCCATGGTCTGTTCAACAACGGCGCCTACGGTCAACCGGGGGCGGTGGAGGATCTGTCCCGGGAGGTGTTGCGCAAACAGCTGGAGACCAACGTGCTGGGCTGGCTGGACCTGACCAACCGGGTGATCCCGGTGATGCGGGCCCAGGGCGAGGGGCGCATCGTGCAGAACAGCTCGGTGATGGGCCTGATTGCCCTGCCCTTTCGCGGTGCCTACACCTGCTCCAAGTTTGCCATGGAAGGACTCACCGACACCCTGCGCATGGAACTCCACGGTAGCGGCGTACACGTCTCCCTGATCGAACCCGGTCCCATCACCAGCCGCTTTCGGGCCAATGCCCATCAGGCCTTCCTGGCCCACATCGACCGGGACAACAGCGTCTTCCGGGACAAATACCAGGCGGCGGAACGGCGTCTGACCAAGCCGGGGCCGGCCGCTCCCTTCACCCTGCCCCCGGAGGCGGTGGTGAAAAAACTGATCCATGCCCTGGAAAGCCCCCGCCCCCGGGCCAGGTACTACGTGACGGTACCCACGTATTTGTTCGGCACCCTGCGGCGTATCCTGCCGACGCGCTGGCTGGACCGGATATTGATGGCAGTGTCCAGAGGCGAGAACCGTTAGGGTTCCGGGAGGGGCGGTGGGGCCCCGCTTCAGCCCGTGCGTCCTCTCAGATAGCTGTAGTACAGCACCGGGATCACCAGCAGGGTGAGCACCGTGGAGACCAGTACCCCAAAGATCAGGGAGATGGCCAGGCCGTTGAAGATGGAATCGGTCAGGATGAACCCGGCGCCGATCATGGCCGCCAGACCGGTGAGCACGATGGGCTTGGTGCGTACCGCCCCCGCCCGGATCACCGCCGCCTCCAGGGCCACGCCCCGAGCCACTTCCTGGTTGATGAAATCCACCAGCAAAATGGAGTTGCGCACGATGATCCCCGCCAGGGCGATCATGCCGATCATGGAGGTGGCCGTGAATTTGGCGTCCATGAACAGTCCATCCAGCAGGGCGTGACCGGGCATGACACCAATCACCGTCAACGGGATCGGCGCCATGATGATCAGCGGCACCACGTAGGAACGGAACTGGGCCACCACCAGCAGGTAGATGAGCACCAGCCCCACCGAATAGGCCAGACCCATGTCGCGGAAGGTCTCATAGGTGATCTGCCACTCCCCGTCCCACTTCAGACTGTAGACGTAAGGGTCCTCCGGCTGACTGATGAAGTACTGATCCAGAGGACGGTCCAGGGCCAGGGGCTGGTCACGCAACTGGAAGAACAGGTCGAACATGCCGTACAAAGGACTGTCCAGACGCCCGGCCATGTCGCCGGTGACATAGACCACCGGCAGCAGGTCCTTGTGATGAATGGACCGCTCCCGGGTGGTCTCCACCACGTTGACCAGCTCCGACAGAGGCACCAGAGCACCGTCCCTGGCCCGTACCCGCAACGCCAGCAAGGTGTCCAGCTCCGCCTTGTCGGCGGCGTCGAACTCCAGCCGAATGGGTACGGCGTACTTGACCCCGGCACCGAACAGGAAAGTCACGTCCTCGCCCCGGATCACTGTATCCACGGCGCGGGCGATCTGGTCCTGGGCCACCCCCAGCCGGGCCGCCTTTTCCCGGTCCACTTCCAGGATCAGGCGCGGACCGGGATATTCCACCGAGTCGTCCACATCCACCACACCCTCGGTGGACTCGAACAATGCCCGCACCTGTCGGGCCACCCGGATCTGACCTTCGTAATCGGGGCCGTAGATTTCCGCCACGATGGGGGCACGCACCGGCGGCCCCGGCGGCACCTCCACCACCTTCAGGGCGGCGCCGTGGCGCATGGCAATCTCCTGCAGGGGGCCGCGCACGTCCAGGGCGATCTCGTGACTCTGGCGACGACGCTCCTTCTGATCCACCAGATTCACCTGGATATCCCCCAGATGTCCGCCCTCCCGCAGGTAGTACTGGCGCACCAGACCATTGAAGTTGATGGGCGAGGCGGTGCCCGCATACACCTGGTAGTCCCGCACTTCCGGCACCGTGGCCAGGTATTCGCCCATTTCCCGCAGCACCCAGGCGGTGCGCTCCAGGCTGGTGCCTTCAGGCATGTCCACCACCACCTGGAATTCGGACTTGTCATCAAAGGGCAGCATCTTGAGCACCACCACCTGGAAATAGGCCAGGGAAACGGAACCCAGGATCAACAGCACCATGCTCCCGTAGAGGCCCCAACGGCGCATCCGCGCCCCCTTGCCCCGCAGGAAGGGCCCAAGGATGGCCTCGGAACCCCGCTGCATCCAGCCGGCGGCGGCCTCACCGCCGTCATGCCCCTTGCCCCCGTGTGCCGGGGGTTGCTGTTCCGCCTGACGCCGCAATAGCTTGTAGGTCATCCAGGGCGTCACCACATAGGCCACCGCCAGGGACAGCAGCATGCCCATGCTGGCATTGATGGGAATCGGGCTCATGTAAGGCCCCATCAGCCCGGAGACGAAGGCCATGGGCAACAGGGCCGCGATCACCGCAAAGGTGGCCAGGATGGTGGGACCGCCCACCTCGTCCACCGCCAGGGGAATGGCCTCCAGCAGCTTCTTCTTGCCCATCTGCATGTGGCGATGGATGTTCTCCACCACCACGATGGCGTCATCCACCAGGATGCCGATGGAGAAGATGAGGGCAAACAGGGACACCCGGTTGAGGGTGAAGCCGTAAGCCCAGGAGGCGAACAGGGTCAGGGCCAGGGTGATGACCACCGCGGTGCCGACGATAAAGGCCTCCCGCCAGCCCAGGGCCAGCCACACCAGGATCACCACCGAGGCAGTGGCAAGGATCAGCTTCTGGATCAGGGTCCGGGCCTTGGCGTCGGCGGTCTCGCCGTAGTTGCGGGTGACGGTGACCTCCACCCCTTCGGGGATATGGGTACCCCGGAGCTGCTCCATGCGGGTCATGAGCCGGTCGGCGATATCCACCGCGTTGGTCCCCGGCTGCTTGGCCACGGCAATGGTCACCGCGGGTTCGGTCAGGCCCGGCACGAAGTCGTTGCCGGCGCCCACGCCCCAGCCGAAGCGCACGTAATTGTCCGGCGTGGCCGGCCCTTGACGCACCTGGGCCACGTCCGACAGGTAGACGGGACTACCCTCGTGGACGCCCACCACCAGGGCGGCGACCTCCGCCTCGCTGGACAGGAACCGACCGGCCTGCAGGGGGATCTCCAGGTCATCCCGCACCAGCGCCCCGGCATCCCGGGAGACATTGCCGGCCCGCAGGGCATGACGCAGGTCCTCCAGGCTCAGGCCGAAACCGGCCACCCGCTGGGGGTCCAGCCGCACCTGGACCACATGGTCGGGACCGCCGATGGTGTAGATGTCCCGGGTGCCCGACACCCGCTTGAGTTCGGTTTCCAGGCTGTGGGCCACCCGCAGCAGCTCATGGGCACCCCGGGCAGGGTCTTTGGTCCAGAGGGTGAAGGCCAGGATGGGCACATCATCGATCCCCTTGGGCTTGATGATGGGTTGCCCCACCCCCAACCCCTGGGGCAACCAGTCCTGATTGGAAAAAACCTGATTGTAGAGCCGCACGATGGCATCGGTGCGGGGTTCCCCCACCTGGTACTGGACCGTGATCACCGACAGGCCGGGCTGGGATACCGAGTAGACATGCTCCAGGCCCTCGATCTCGGACAGCACCTGCTGGGCCGGGATGCTCACCAGCTGCTCCACCTCCTCCACCGAGGCACCGGGGAAGGGAATGAACACGTTGGCCATGGTGACATTGATCTGGGGTTCTTCCTCGCGGGGGGTCACCAGAATGGCGAACAGCCCCATCAGCAGTGCCACCAGCGCCAGCAGGGGCGTGATCTGGGAGGTCAGGAAGGCCTTGGCGATACGCCCGGAGATCCCCATGGCGCCGGCGTCCTTTGCAGTCTCGTTCATCGTGCCGCCTCCCGCTGCCGGGTCTTGAGGGCCACGCCAGCGGCGACGGGATCCAGGGCCACCTGCTCGCCTTCGGAGAGGCCGGCCAGGATGGCCACCTGCCCGTCACCTTCCGTTCTCCCCGTGCGCACCTGGCGCAGGCTGATACGGCCCTGATCATCCACCACATAGACAGCGGAGACCTCGCTGCGCTGCACCACCGCCGAGGCGGGTACCAGCAGGGTCTCACGCTCGCCCACGGTGAAGGCCACCTTCACGAACATGCCGGGAAACAGGCCCGGTGTTCGATCGGGCAACTCGGCCCGGACCCGGAACGCGGCCGTGGCCGGATCGGCATAGGGGAAGAAGGTGAGCTGGCTGACGGTCACCGGCGACCGGTCCTCCAGCAGGATGCGGGCGCTCTGATACCGACGCACCGGGTTGATGAAGCGCTGGGGTACTTCCGTGGTCACCCGCAGAAACTCCAGGGAGATGCCCGACAGCAGCGGCTGACCGGGACTGACGCTCTCGCCCACTTCCACATGACGCCGGGTGACGATGCCCGCGTAGGGGGCGCGCACCTGGGTATGGTCCAGTTGCTCCAGGGCGCCGTCGCGGGCGGCGCGGGCGGACTCCAGGCGGGCGCGGGCCGCCTCCAGCCCAGCAGTGGCCCGGTCCATCTCGGACCGGGAAATGAGCTGACGCTCGAAGATACCCTGTACCCGTTCAAATTCAGCCCGGGCCTCGTTGAAACGGGCCTGAGCCTCCCGCAGCCCGGCTTCGGCCTGATCCAGACGGGCGCGCTGTTCGGTGTCCCGCAGACGGATGATGGTCGACCCCGCTTCCACAAAGTCGTCCACATCATAGAGAACCTCCATCACACGACCGCTGGTCTGGGCCGACACCGTGGCCTGCTGAATAGCTTCCACCCGGCCATCGAAGACCTGCTCGGCGGGCAACAGGTGACGGGTGGCGGGGACGGTGGCCAGATCAGGGGCGGCCAGGGCGGACGCGGCCCAGATGAGAAGCATGCCGGTGAACAACCGGCGCAGGCCTGAGTGGATCATGACGCGGATCTCCGTGAGGATCGTGCCTTCGGACATCTTGCCGAGGGCCCATGGAATATTAGTTTTCGCTAATCTAGCATGGATTGCGCGTCATCAAAAGGCGGCCATCCCGGAACGGCACCCGTGGCCCGGGAAAATCATCCCCACCGCCCGTTCATGGTAAATTTATCCCATTCCCTTTCCACAGATCATGATCCGGACACCCCCGCATGCGAGTATCCCAGTTTCCCCTGGCCACCCTGAAAGAGACCCCCGCCGACGCCGAGGTCATCAGCCACCAGCTCATGCTGCGGGCCGGCTACGTTCGCCGCCTGGCCTCCGGCCTGTATACCTGGATGCCCCTGGGGCTGCGGGTACTGCGCAAGGTGGAGGCCATCGTGCGCGAGGAGATGAACCGGGCCGGTGCCCTGGAGGTGCTGATGCCGGCGGTGCAGCCGGCGGAGCTGTGGCAGGAGTCGGGGCGCTGGGAGCAGTACGGACATGAACTGCTGCGCTTGCGGGATCGCCATGACCGGGAGTTCTGCTTCGGCCCCACCCACGAAGAGGTGATCACCGACCTGGTGCGGCGGGAGGTGAACAGCTATCGCCAGCTGCCGGTGAACTATTACCAGATCCAGACCAAGTTCCGGGACGAGATCCGTCCCCGCTTCGGCATCATGCGGGCACGGGAATTCCTGATGAAGGATGCCTACTCCTTCCATGCCGATGCCGAGAGCCTGCAACAGACCTACGACCTGATGCATGCCGCCTACTCCCGCATCTTCCAGCGCTGCGGCCTGGATTTTCGGGCCGTGCATGCGGATACCGGCGCCATCGGCGGCAGCAAGTCCCACGAATTCCACGTCCTGGCCGCCTCCGGCGAGGATGCCATCGCCTTCTCCGACAGCAGCGACTATGCCGCCAACGTGGAACTGGCCGAAGCCGTGGCCCCGACCGAGGCGCGGCCCGCCCCCACCGAGGACATGCGCATGGTGGACACCCCCAACGTGCGTACCATCCAGGAACTGGTCGACGGCCATGACCTGCCCGTCGAACGGACCATCAAGACCCTGGTGGTGGCCGCCTCGGAAGAAACCGCCACTCAGCTCATCGCCCTGGTGGTGCGCGGCGACCATGAACTCAATGCCCTCAAGGCGGAAAAACTGCCCCAGGTGGCTTCCCCCCTGCGCATGGCCGGGGAGGCGGAGATCCGCGCGGTGATCGGTGCCGGCCCCGGCTCCCTGGGTCCCGTCAACCTGCCCATCCCCTGCATCGTCGACCGGTCGGTAGCGATGATGAGCGACTTTGCCGCCGGCGCCAACCAGGACGGCAAGCATCTGTTCGGCATCAACTGGGAACGGGACGTGCCCCTGCCCACGGTGGCGGATCTGCGCAACGTGGTGGCCGGCGACCCCAGCCCGGACGGCCAGGGCACCCTGGAGATCCGCCGCGGCATCGAGGTGGGCCACATCTTCCAGCTGGGGGACAAGTACAGCAAGGCCATGAATGCCACGGTACTGGACGAGCAGGGCCGCTCCCTGGTGGTCACCATGGGCTGCTACGGCATCGGTGTCTCCCGGGTGGTGGCCGCGGCCATCGAGCAGAACCATGACGAGCGGGGCATCATCTGGCCCGCCGCCCTGGCCCCCTTCCAGGTGGCCCTGTGCCCCATCAACGCTCACAAGTCCCAGCGGCTGCGGGAAGCCGCCGAGGACCTGTACCAGCGCCTGCAGGCGGCCGGTATCGAAGTACTCATGGACGACCGCAACGCCCGGCCCGGGGTCATGTTCGCGGACATGGAGCTGATCGGCATCCCGCACCGGATCGTGCTGGGCGAACGGGGTCTGGATGCGGGCGAGGTGGAGTACAAGGGCCGCCGGGACGCGGAGGCCACCATGGTCCCCATGGCGGCGCTGGAACCGTTCCTTCTGGAGCGGCTGGGGCGGTGACATCAGCCGTCCCCCTCGCCCGGCGGGAGCCCAGGGTTTTCTGGCCTGTCCCTGGATTCCCGCGAAAGCGGGAATCCAGGGATCAAATATCTGGATAGGTAGCAACCTCGCCAATCATGATGACAGCCTGCTGATTCTTCACGTCTTTATGAGCTTGCATCCATGCAAGACGCGGCCTGATCCTCAACGGCATCAGATGCCCAGATACGCCGCCTTGACCTTGTCGTCCTCCAGCAGGTCGCGGCCGGCGCCTTCCAGCACCACCCTGCCCGCTTCCAGGACATAGGCCCGGTCGGAGATGGCCAGGGCCTGGGAGGCGTTCTGCTCCACCAGAAATACGGTGATCCCTTCGCCGTTGAGCTCGCGAATGATGTCGAAGATCTCTTCCACGATCAGGGGTGCCAGCCCCATGCTCGGTTCGTCCAGCAGCAACAGCCGGGGCCGGGCCATCAGGGCCCGCCCCATGGCCAGCATCTGCTGCTGCCCGCCGGAGAGCATCCCCGCCAGCTGATGGCGCTTCTGCCGCAGGATGGGGAAGCGGTTGTAGATCCGCTCCAGATCCTCGTTCACCTCCGCCCCGCCCTTGCGGGTGAAGGCCCCCAGGCGCAGGTTGTCGTGCACGCTCAGATCCCGGAACACCTGCCGCCCCTCGGGCACCTGCACAATGCCCATGGCCACCCGCCGATGGGCCGGCAGGCGGGTCAGGTCCGCTCCGGCATAGGTCAGTCCGCCCCGGTCCACCGGCTGCAGACCGGACAGGGTCATGAGCAGGGTGCTCTTGCCCGCGCCGTTGGCCCCCACCAGGGAGACGATCTCGCCCCGGCAGATGGTCAGGTCCACTTCATGCAGCACCTCGATACGACCATAGGAGGTGACCAGGCCCCGCACCTCCAGCAGGGCCTCCCGGGCCGGTGCCGGGTCCAGGCGCCGGGGGTGATCGATACCCAGCCCGCCCACGTGCTCGGGGGCCATGTTGATGATGCGGTGGCGCAGTTCCTTGAACTCCTCCCGCACCCGCTCGCCGAACAGGGGATCGTCGTACTGATCCTTGGCCTGGGCGATCCGCTCCCAGTCCGACTCGTCCAGCAATGCCCGGGCCTGGGGGATGAGCACCCGTTCCTCCTGCAGAACGTGGCGACGCAGGGTCTGGGTGAACCGAAACATGGCCTGGATGAAGGGCTCCCTGCCCCGCGGCCAGTCGTCCAGGCTCTCGTGCAACAGGGTGCGCAGACGCTGCAGGGCGTCATGGGCGGTGAGGTAGTCCTGTTCCAGCTCGTCCAACGCGGGAATGCCCTCGGGGGCCCGTGCCCGCAGGCACTGGAACAGCAGGATCTCGTTGGGGCGACTCTGCACCCGTTCGGAGAAGTGCTCGAAATAGTCCAGGATGGCGTTGATCAGGACCTCGTCCGGGGCCTGGGCCTCATCATCGATATCCTTTTGCAGACGCTCCAGCAACAGGATGATGCGCCACAGGTTCAGATGTTCCCGGGTGATGATGTGGACGGCCTGTTCGCGGGGATCGTGGCGATGCTCGGTCATGGGATTCCGGCTGGCAATGAGGGGTACGTGGTCGGAACTAGCCGCCCAGGTAGGCGGCGATCACGTCCGGGTTGTCGCGGATTTCCCGGGGCGTGCCCTCGGCCAGCTTGCGGCCGTAGTCCAGCACCAGCACCCGGTCGGAAATCGACATCACCAGTTTCATGTCGTGCTCCACCAGGACCACGGTGATGCCGCCGGCCGCCACCTTGCGGATGAGTTGCTCCAGGGCGGCGGTCTCGGTGGAGTTCAACCCCGCCGCCGGTTCGTCCAGCAGCAGGATGGAGGGCTGGGTGGCCAGGGCGCGGGCGATCTCCAGGCGCTTGAGGGCACCGTAGGGCATGGCGGCGGCATCGGCATCCACATAGTCGCCGCAGCCGACGAACCGGATCAGCTCCTCCGCCTGCGCCCGGCAGGTCCGCTCACTGGCCCGCAGACTGGGCCAGCGCAGCAGGGCCGCCAGGAAATTGCGCTTGAGATGCAGATGCCGGCCCAGCATGACGTTTTCCAGGGCGGTCATGTTCATGCAAATCTGCAGGTTCTGGAAGGTCCGGGACATGCCCAGCCGCGCCAGGCACTCCGGTGGCAATCCCTGCACCGCTTCACCTTTAAGGGAGATTTCCCCCTGATCAGGCTGGTACAGGCTGGTGATGAGATTGAACAGGGTGGTCTTGCCGGCCCCGTTGGGTCCGATCACCGCATAGACTTCTCCGGGCAGGATCCGGAAGCTCAGGTCATCCACCGCATGAACGCCGCCAAAGGCCTTGCCAAGGCCACGGACTTCCAGCAGAGGGGTCAGCCGGGCGGTGTCGTCACGGGACGTTTCGGTCTGTTGCACGCTCTGATTCATGACCCTACTCCTGCCCGGGCGCCGGGGCGGAGGCCGGCCGCGGTCGCAGACGCCTGACGGCCTCGCTCAGGGTGGGCAACAGCCCCTTGGGCATGAAGATCATGGTCAGCATCAGGATCAGGCCGAACATCATCATCTCGTAGTCCTGAAAATCCGTCAGCAACTGGGGCAGCAGCATCAGCAGCACCGCGCCCAGGATGACGCCGTAGGTGGAGGCCATGCCTCCCAGCACCACCATGGTGATGAGTTCGATGGAATGCTCGAAGGAGGCCACCTGGGGGGTGATGAAACCGGTGTAATGGGCATAGAAACTGCCCATGACGCTGGCATAGACCGCGGAGATCACGAAGATCAGCAGCTTGTAATGGGAAGTATCCACCCCCACCACCCGGGCCGCCACCTCGGAACCGTGCACTGCCCGCAGGGCCCGCCCGATGGGTGAATCCACCAGGTTCTGGGCGATCCAGACCGCCAGCAGCAGCAACAGGGCCGCCAGGCCGTACCAGAGCAGCGCCCCGGAGACTTCCAGACCCAGCAGGGAGTAATGATCGAAAATGCTCAGCTCGGCGCCCATCACCGTGAGGGGCTCCACCGCCAGGCCGTCGGGTCCGCCGGTGAGCCAGCCCTCATTATTGATGACGATGGCGATGATGATACCCATGCCCAGGGTGGCCATGGACAGATAGTGTCCCTTGAGCCGCAGGATGGGACGTCCCAGGGTCCAGGCCAGGACCGCCACCAGCAGCGCGCCGCAAAGCAGCGCCGGGATCGAGGTCCAGCCATAGGTGCCGGTGAGAATGGCACTGGCATAGGCCCCCATGCCGAAGAAGGCCGCATGACCCAGGCTCACCTGACCACCGTAGCCCACCAGCAGGTTCAGGCCCACCACGGTGGCGGCGATCAGGGCGATCTGGGTGGCGATGTCCAGGTGAAACTCGTTACCCAAAAACAGGGGCAACAGCAACAGCACCAAGGCCAGCACCGGCAGGCCCGGCACGCGTTCAGGCAGTCGCAACGCCATCAGACACGCTCCGCCACACGAGCACCGAACAGACCGCGGGGCATGAAGAACAGGATCAACAGGATCAACAGGAAGGCCACCGCATCCTTGTAGTCGGAGGAGATGTAGCCCGCGGTCATGGCCTCGGCGATCCCCAGTAGCAGACCGCCCACCACGGCCCCCACGCCGCTACCCATGCCGCCGATGGCCGCGGCCACGAAACCCTTGAGCCCCAGCATGATGCCGATGTCATAGGCGGTCAGGGTGACGGGAGCCACCATGATCCCGGCCATGGCCCCCAGAACCGCCGCCAGCATGAAGGCCAGCATGAGCACGAACTGGGTGCGGATCCCCATCAGGCGGGCCGCCCCGGGGTTCATGGAAGTGGCCAGGATGGCCTTGCCCATCAGGGTACGGGTAAAGAACAGGGCCAGCAGCAGGACCAGGACACCGGCCACCGCCAGCACCCACAGGCTCTGGGTGTACATGACGGCACCCAGCACGTTCACCGACTCCGTGGCACTGAAGCTGGGCATGGCATGAAATTCCTTGCCCCAGATGATCTGCGCCAGCCCGCGCAGGAAGATGGAAGCCCCGATGGTGATGATGATCAGGGTGATCACGTCCGCCTTGCGGGCGGGGGCGATGGCCAGTTTGTGCAGCGCCACCCCCAGCACG
Organism: Ectothiorhodospira sp. PHS-1; assembly: GCF_000225005.1. Classification (NCBI taxonomy): domain Bacteria; kingdom Pseudomonadati; phylum Pseudomonadota; class Gammaproteobacteria; order Chromatiales; family Ectothiorhodospiraceae; genus Ectothiorhodospira; species Ectothiorhodospira sp. PHS-1. The sequence continues at coordinate 98,900 of NZ_AGBG01000004.1, forward strand.
GCCGCCAGGGCCACGGCCATGGCGATGGCCAGCGGCAGGGGCACCCCCATGGCCAGCAGGGAGACCGTGGACATGCCGCCGATCATGAGGAACTCACCCTGGGCGAAATTGATCACATGGCTGGCGTTGTAGACCAGGGTGAAACCCAGGGCCACCAGGGCATAGGTGGCGCCGATGGTGACGCCCGAAAAGAGGTACTGGAGAAACTCGGCAAACATGAATGAACCAGAGTGGATGTTGTGTCGGGAAAGTGAGTCACGGGGAGGGGCGGCACGCGTCCGCCCCCCCGGACGATCAGTCAACCAGTACCCACTGTCCGTCACGGACTTCCAGCAGGCGGAAGGACTCGGGCGCCAGGCCGTTGTGGTCATCCGGTGACATGTTGAATATGCCGGTGACCCCCACATGGCCCTGGATCTGCTCCAGGGCGGAACGGACCGCCTCGGGCTCGGTGGTGCCGGCGGCCTCGATGGCGGCCACCGCCAGCATCAGGGCGTCGTAGGCATAGCCGCCGAAAGTGGACACCGACAGGTTCCAGCGGGCCTCGTAGGCGGCCTTGTAATCCTGCACCACCTGCTTTTGCGGGTCATCATCGGGCAGGGCGTCGGGGACCAGCAGGGCGGAAGCCGGCAGGCGCACCCCTTCGGCGGCGGAACCGGCCAGATCCAGGAAGCGGTCGGAGGCCACGCCATGGGACTGATAGAAGGGCAGTTCGATCCCCAGATGGGCATAGTTGCGGGTGACGATGGCGGGCCCCTGACCGAAACCGAAGTTGAATACGGCCTGCACGCCCGGGGTGTTGCGGATCCGGGTGAGCTGAGCGGTCATGTCCGTGTCCTGGGGACCATAGGTCTGATCCGCCAGCACCTGAATGCCGAAATCGGCAGCCACCGCCAGGGTCTGCTCCCGGCCGGAACGACCGAAACCGTCGGTGCCCGAAATGAGGCCGATACCGGTGATACCGCGGGACTGCATGTCGGCCAGCACCCGTTCGGCGGCCATGCGGTCGGACTGCGGGGTCTTGAAGATCCAGGGGCGGACCGGCTCGGTGATCACCAGGGCGCCGGCCATGGAGATCATGGGACGACCGGCCCGTTCCACCAGGGGCACGGCGGCCATGGTGGTGCCGGTGGTACTGCCGCCGATGATCAGGTCCACCCGGTCGGAACGCAGCAGGCGATTGGCGAAGTTGCGGGCCTCGTTGGCGTTGCCGCCGTCATCGTAGTGGAACAGACGCAGGGGCCTGCCGATCACGCCGCCCGATGCGTTGATGCGCTCCACATACATTTCCAGGGTCTTGAGTTCGGGGTCCCCCAGAAAGGAGGCCGGCCCGGTGGCGGACACCAGGGCGCCGATCCGGATCGGTTCGGCGGCCATCGCGGGGGCCACCATCCCGCAGATCAACACGAGGATCAGCAGTACGGCGCGGTACGGAGAACGGTTCTTGGTCACCATGATTCCGGACACTCTTGTGGTTGCGAGGGAAAAATCCGCCTATAAAACCACAATAGCGCCGGGGGCGCCACCGACGAACGGCGCCCGGGGACCGAAGATCAACCCGGGTTCTCTTTCAGCTGCGCCATCAACCGACTGATGGCCCGGTCGAACACAGGCACGTCTTCGATGACGCGGGCACGACCGGCACGAAATTCCGCCGCCAGGGCATCCACCGTCATTTCCCGCACCTTGAGTTCCTGCTGATTGACGAAGAAGTACTTGCCGCTGATCAGGCTCTTCCAGGACAGCTTCATGCGCCGGGTCTTGCCCAGTTCCTCATCCTCGACCTCCAGCCAGGTACCGTCGCTGAGCTCCCGGGCCGTGAGCAGGTGCAGATCATCCACGGTCGCGGACTCGGCATCCCCCCCGGCGGGGGATTCATCGGGAAAGACCTGGAAACACCCCTCGGCGATGCGCTGATTGATTTCCGCCACCTTGCGGGCCATGAAACTGCGCCCATCCGTGGGGACAGGATCCGCCGTGACGGGGGAAGATTCGGCGACAATTTCGGCGGAGGCCTCATCGGAGACGACAGGCACCGTCGATGCACTCCCCCCGGACATCTTCTCCTTCACCATGCGCGTATGCTCGGCGGCCAGCATCCCGAGGATCTCCTGCTGCTCGGCCTGCGGCAGGGACATCCGGTTCATGCCCCCCTGAAGGGACTTGAGCAGGGAAGGCAACAACCGGGTCAACTGCTCCCGTTCCTCCTCGCCCTGCTTGGGAATCAGGCTCCAGACCAGCAGTGACGCCACGTTCAGGGCCTTCTGCCAGAGGGGACCGTGTTCCCCGTGCCTGAGATGGATCAGCACCAACAAGTCCTTCCAGGTACCCTCCAGCAGGCGGTGGACGGCCGGCGGCAAGCTCTGGCCGTCCAGAACATGCTCGATAGCCTCGCCGGCCACGGCCTTGGCCACCAGTAACTGTTCGCGCCCCTGGGCGACCTGAGCCGTTTCCTCCTCCCGACGGCCGGCCCGTTCGGCCTGGGAGGCACAAAAGGACTGGAAGTCCGCCAAGACCTCTTCGAACAGACCCACGTCATCCTCAAACTCATCCAGCAGACGCTCCACCACCGACTCGATCCTGGCTCGCGGCTCACCCCCCTCATCGGACGACTCGGACCAGCCCACGCCGGCTCGGGACAGCTCACTGAGGAGGCGACGGGCGGGATGGCGCTTGCGGCTGAAGAAACTCTTGTCGAGGATGGCCACTTTCAGTAGGGGGATCTGCAGGCGACCGATCAGCTCCTTGATGGGCGCGGGCAGTGCCGGGTCATCGAAGACGAACTCGAACAGCATGGAGACGATGTCGATGGCCGATTCGTCGGTCCGGTTGATGGCCACCGCCTGGCCGCCGTCGGGGTTGAGCGCGGTGATCACCGCCCCCTTGAGATCCGCAACGGGAACGCTGCGTCCCTCGACGGCAAGCTGATTCAGGGGAATGGCGGACAGTGCCGACAGCAGGGCTCCGGCGTCCGCCGTGGTGATGGCGGTCCCGGCGCCGGCACCGGGCCCCGAAACCGGCCTACCGACCACAGTACCGCCCGGGTGATGACCGGTTGCCGACGGGTAGCCTCCCCCACCACGGGCCAACCTTTCCAGCAGCAGCAAGAGATCTCCCTCCTCGCCGGAAGTCCCGCCGGCAGGCTCCTGTTCCGGTGCCGACCACCCGCCTCTTTCGGCCACATCGTCCCGCGCGGTACCACCGGTTGCGGCGGGCGCGGAGAACCGGCCCTCCGGCCGCAGATCCGGCAGGATCCCCATCTCCTGTAGATAGCGATTGACCTCCTGATACAGAGGCGGCAGATGGCCGATCACGAACTGGTCGAACAACTTGTAGATGATCAGCCTGATCCGGATATCCACATCCAGCACGTGCATCGCATCCCGAAAGGCATGACAGAAAGCCTTGGGGTCGAGGGGATTGTCGTCTTCCCCGAGGCCGGGGCGGTCCATCACCGCTCCCAGACGCCGACGCACCGCGTGGAGCTCGGCCTCGCTGACGCGACGCACCTTCGCCACCATGCCCTCGATGGCCAGATTCTCCTCCAACTCATCGGAGGCCACCAGGGAGAGTTCATCCGTGGAGGCCGGGGCCGTTTTCCAGCCACCGGGACCTGGACGCATGCAGACATCGAATACCCGCGCAATCTGGGTCACATACTCGCTTTCCATGGTGGAACGCTGACGACGCAGGGCGCGCATGGCATCAAAGAAAGTGGTCTGGGAGCGATTGTCCTCGGCCTTTTCCGCCAGCCTGAACAGCGCATCGTCGGCACCGTCCAGCATCTCCTTGAGCAGAGGTTCCACATGACGGGAGGCCAGGTTCCGGCAACGGCCGAGAATCTGGAAGGGAGCGGCCTGCTGGCCGCCGCGCCGCGCCGCGGCGTTGAAGGCGATCACATTCTCACGGGCTTTCTCATTCATGGCTGGCACCTGGGCAGGCGGATCGTACCGGCCGGCGTAGGGCGACGGACTGCGGTTGACTTGTGAGCCTTATAGTTCATATTACTCCTGTCAGACCCGTATCCACTTCAAAATTTCCATGGATGATCAGTGACATGGGCAATCTTCCCGACAGACGGTGCGACCTGGACGACCTGCTCGAGGATGTCTCCGGTCTGGTTTCGCCGCCGGAGATCATCATTCGCCTGCGCTCAGCCCTGGATGCACCCGGCAGTACCGCAAGTTCCCTGGCGGCCATTGTGGCACAGGATCCGAACCTGAGCGCACAGATCCTGCGCCTGGCCAATTCGGCCATGTACGGCCTGCCTCAGCGCGTGGAGACCGTCAGCCGGGCCATCGCCGTGATCGGCACCCGGGCCCTCTATCATCTGGCACTGGCGGTCACCGCCACCCATACCTTTTCCCGTCTACCCTGCGAACTGGTCAACATGGCCGTGTTTTGGAGACACAGTGTGTTCACCGCCCTGATCGCCCATGATCTGGCCCAGCGCTGCAACGTGCTGCATCCGGAACGGCTGTTCGTGGCCGGATTGCTCCATGACGTGGGCAGCCTGGTCCTGTATGGGCGCCACCCCGACCTGCTGCGGGAAACCATGCTGATCACCCGGGGATGCGAGCCGCTGCTGGCAAGCCACGAAAGGGAAATCCTAGGTTTTGATCATGCCGACGTGGGGGCGGAACTGCTGACCCGATGGGGTCTGCCGGAAAGCCTGCGAACAGCCATCAGACTGCACCACCAACCCGACAGGGCGCTAGGAACCGGGCTGGAGGCCACCCTGGTGCATCTGGCGGACATGCTGAGCAATCGCACCGAACAGGGTTGTTTCAGTGAATTCGGCCCCCGGGACGAGGAGATTCCCGATGCGATCTGGGAGCGTTTGGGCCTGGACCCGGAAGATGGGGAGGACTGCCGCGCCAACGTGGGCTGGCGCTTCATGGAAACCCTCACCGTCATCCTGCCCCAGGCCAGATACTGAAAATCAACCGGTGATGAAGCCTTCCGCCACCGGCCCCGTCAAGGGCTCGCAGGACACCTGATCCACCCGCGCCTGAGCAGGCCCCTCATGCAGCCATGCCTTGAGCCGGTCCACCTTGTCCGCAGGTCCGGCAACCACGACTTCCACCCGTCCGTCAGGCAGATTGATTGCGTGGCCACGCAATCCCAACGACACGGCCTGATGCTGGGTGGAGACACGGAAATAGACACCCTGCACCTTGCCGGACACCCGGCAAAGACAGGCCACTTCGTCATGGGACTTCACGGACACGAATGATGACTCCTCTGCAAAAAAAGGCCCGCGCAAGCGGGCCTTTTCAAGGCTTTCAGCAAGACGGCGCCGGCTATCAGCGCTTGGGGGTCAGACCGTACTGATCCAGGTAACGCAGGTCGGAACGCTCCACCGGACCGACGGCCCAGGCACCGCGGGTACGGGCATGGTGCACGGCGGCGTCCACATCCGCGGCGGACGGACGCAGCTCGATCTTCAGGCGCTGACCGGGGAAGATAAGGTCCGCATCACGGATCTGATCCGCATTGGCCCGGTAGATCAGCGGCCACTGATAGGGGTTGCCGTAGACGGAACTGCGACCGGAGATCTTCCAGAGGCTGTCACCGCGAACCACTTCATAGGTCATGTGGGTGGGTTCGGCCGCGGGGGCCGGTGCCGGTGCGGGGGCCGGCGCGGGAGCCGGAGCCGGCGCGGGGGCCGGTGCCCGGACGAACAGGTCCGGATCACAGACTTCGTTGGCGGCATCGCGGGTCCAGTAACCGGTGCGGACGCACTCCCCGGAGGCGGCGCTACGTGCGTAGGCCCCGCTGCCGTCCACCACATAGGCAGTGCCGACGGGAACCTCGGACACACTGGCGCAGCCCGCCATCAGAGCCGCCGAAGCCAGACCGGCGAGCAGAATCATGTTCTTTTTGGTATTCACGGCTAGAGCTCCATTTGAGACGTGTGCGAGGGGTGACCCTTCGAGGGCCTTTACCATGATTTTATACGATGGAAGCGGACATGGCGAATGGACGGTGGCCCGTCCGGCACAAGCACCCCTGTTCCAGAATCACTCGGCGGCGCGGATGCGTGCCTCGATGGCCAGTGCCCTGGCCTCCCTGGCCTGGCGGCGGGCCGCCTGGAACTCCCCGGCGGAGAGACTGCTCTCGGCCTGCTCCAGCAGACTCCTGGACCGCCCATAGGTCTCGGAGGCACGCACGGGCGCCCCCACTTCCTCGGCCGCCCTTAAGGCCTGCCGGGCATCGCTCATTTCCTGTACCGGTGCCATGGTGGCACATCCCGTGACCAGCAACGTCACGTATACTGCGATCAACAGGTGCCGGAACAAGGGTCGATGGCGGGATCTGGTGGGCACGATGCGGTGACACACTGCCTGGGTGTAAAAAAGACACTAGCACCTGACCCAAAAAACGTCAAGACAACAACCACCTACAGTCAAAACCTGTTGTAATTTCGTGAACTTCCTCAATGTACCTCCGACCCGCGAGGCCTTTTCCATGAGTCAGACTCCCGACATCGAGATCCTGGTGCTGTATTACAGTCGGTTCGGTGCCACCGCCCAGATGGCGCGCCATGTGGCCCGTGGCGTCGAAGAAGTGAAGCACTGCACCGCCCGCCTGCGCACCGTGCCACCCGTATCGGCCACCTGCGAAGCCGTCGACGAGGACATTCCCGCCGAAGGCCCCCCCTACGCCACCCTGGACGACCTGAGGGAATGTCGGGGTCTGGCCCTGGGTTCCCCCACCCGCTTCGGCAACATGGCCGCCCCCATGAAGTACTTTCTGGACCAGAGCAGCAGCCTGTGGCTGGCGGGCACACTGGTGGGCAAGCCGGCGGGGGTGTTCACTTCCACCGCCACCCAGCATGGCGGCCAGGAGTCCACCCTGCTCAACATGATCATTCCCCTGCTCCACCACGGCATGCTGATCACCGGTATTCCGTATACCGAGCCGGCCCTGAGCGAAACCACCTCGGGCGGTACCCCTTACGGCGCCAGCCACGTGGCCGGCGCCCAAGGCAACAATCCGCTGACGGACCATGAACGAATCCTGTGCCACGCCCTGGGGCGGCGCCTGGCACGAACAGCCCTGAGCCTTGCGCAAGGAAGCCGGGAATGAAGCGGAACGGATATCACCGGCTGGCCCTGGCCGGCCACCTGGGGCTGTTCGGCCTGATCTTCATCTGGACCCTCTGGATCGCCCCGCCGGAACAGTTCCCCCGGGCGATCCTGCTGGTGCTGCTGCTGGGGCCGCTGCTGCTGCCCCTGCGGGGGCTGCTCCATGCCCGTCCTCAAACCCATATCTGGACGAGCCTGCTGAGCCTGCCCTACATCCTGATCGGCAGTGCCCTGGCGGCAGCCGGCGAGCAGCGCCTTTACGGGGTGCTCATGGTCCTGCTCAGCCTGGCCCTGTTCGCGGGATGCGTCGGGTTTGCACAGACCATGAAAAAACGCTGATCCGGTGCGCTAGACACCCCCCAGAATATGCTTGACGAACCGCACCGTCACCCGGCGCCGGGTGGCCAGGGACTCCCTGTCCAGTTGGTCCAGCAGGGCGATCAGGGAAGGCAGGTCCCGACGATGGTGGCGCAGCAGATAGTCACAGACCTCTGGAGACAGATCGAATCCGCGCCGCCGGGCCCGCGCCATCAGGGCCTCGCATTTATGCGCATCACCCAGCACGCGCAACTGAAAGACCGCCCCCCACAGCAGGCGTGAACGGAGGTCCGGCAACGTGACCGGCAGGGACTGAGGCGCGGTACGCGACGCCATCAGAAGGCGCCCGCCGGTGTCGCGCACGCTGTTGATCAGATTGAACAGGGCCTGCTCCAGATCGGGCTCCCAGGGCATCCGGTCCAGGTCGTCCAGAGCGATCAGGTCCACGCCCTGCCAGCCCTCCAGCAGGTCCGGGCCGGCACCGGCGGTGATACCCATGGGCAGGTAGGCCACCCGCCCGCCCCATTCCGCCACCTCATGGCAGGCGGCATGCAGCAAGTGGGTCTTGCCCGCACCAGGATCACCAAACAGGTACAGCTGCCGCTCTCCCGTGCCCCGCGCCAGCCCCCTGACCGCTTCGGGCACGAGGGCCTGCCCCCCCGGGTGAAAGGTCTCGAAGTCCGTACCGTCACGGAGGGTGACGTCCAGGGTCAGCTGACGGGCCATGAACCCCTCGGCAACAGGACCGGATGCGCCTGAATCATGCCGTCGAACGCCAGTGCAGGTAGGCCTTGCGCCCCCAGGTAAAGACATAGGCCAGACCGCTGCTGATGGTGGTGAACAGGACCAGCATCAACATGCCGTCCAGATACCAGGCCGGCAGCGCCAGCACGCCGGCATTGACGATCACCGACAGCACCAGCACGATCTGAAAAAAGGTGTTGGCCTTACTGATGAACAGCGGCTGCATTTCCAGGCTGCGGGTCACCGCCCGAAAGGCCATGGCCCCCAGCACGATCACGGCATCCCTCGCCACCACCAGCCCGACCAGCCACCAGGGCAGCAACCCGGTCCAGGCAACGGTGAAATAGGTCCCCATCATGAGGATCTTGTCCGCCAGGGGGTCCAGATACCCCCCCAGCTTGGTATACCAGCCGTAGCGCCGGACCAGCCAGCCATCCAGGCCGTCGGACAGACCGGCGATGAGCAGCAGCCACAGCACCAGCACGTACTGATGAGTGGCCAGGGCCCAGATGATGGGTCCCGTCAGCGCGATCCGCATCAGGGTGATGGCATTGGGTAGCTGGCGCAAGTTCACCGCAATAACCTGAAGCCGATGGTTTCAATACCGTCCACCGCCGCCTCCGCGGCCTCCGGTACCAGGGTGGAGCCCAGCAGGGCGGCACGTTCCAGATCGCGCACGCCACCCCGCACCTGGACCAGGAACAGGGCCCGGTCCGGCGTCAGGCCATGGGGCCGCAAACGGGACACGACGGCCATGTCACCCAGGTAGTTGACCACCCGAAGATAGTCGGCCAGGGAGTCCACGCCGCCGACACTGACCATGACCCCGCCCCGCTCCACCTGCAGGCCGGCAACGGCCAGGCGCCGCCCCAGATGATCCGCCGCCTGATGCATGACCGAGGCAATTGCGGCATCCTGATCCTCGCCCTCGCTCTGCCACTGGGCGGATTCCTCGCCGGCATAGAGCTGCATTCGAGCCAGCCAGCGGCTGCCGGAAGGTTGTACCCGGGCCACCAGAACACCGCCGGGACCGTAACGACGGGATGCCCCCATCACGGGCTCATGGAATCCCCCCATCACGTCGGCCAGAGTCACGCGACCCTGGTCTTCCAGGTCCATGAGCGGAAACAGCAGCGGCAACCCCCGTTCCCGGGCGGTCCGCTCCAGAGCGGATCTTGCGGGGTGATCATCGGCCGATGACACCAGGCGGCGCTCCTGTCGATCCTGAACTCCCAGCCATACCAGCAGGGCGGGTCGATCCCCGGACCAGACCGGCAGTCCCGCCTCCAGCAGATGCCGTTCCACCGCACCGACATCGAAACGCACCCAGAGCAGACTGGTGGCCTCGTCGGGACCGTCAAGATAACGATATTGCTGGACGTGACGGGGTGCCTGCTCAAGCAAGGCAAGGACCCGGGAATCATCGAGCATGTCGCGACGCCCGGTCAGCCGGACGACCACCTGAGCCAGGGCCCGGTTGAAACCTTCCATGCGTTCGGGGCGGTCCCGGGAGGCCACGCTCACCTCGGCTTCCCCAAGAACTGGAGCGGTGTCCGCAATCCCGACCACCGGGGCGGCCGCCAGGGCCGACAACAGGAACAGCGTAGCAAGCAAGCGAAGTGAAACCAGGGTTCTCATCATTGTGCTCGGGACTGGGGCTACGGGCGTCGGACCCGTTAAAATAGCACAAATGACCTGAGGCCAAGCCTGTCGGTCGCGGTTTTCACCCTTGAACCGACCCGCGAAGATGGCTTGCCCCGCCCTCCCTTGGTAACATCGACGCACTGCGGGCCGAAAACGCCGCTGGGTATATCCTGCCCGGCGATTGCCTCCCATGGCGACCCGGCCCACAATCAGCGCATTGCACCCTCCCACGCAAGGTCAGAGTTTTCCATGGTCCAGAAAAACACTCCTCCCACCCAGGGCATCAGCTACCGTGATGCCGGCGTGGACATCGACGCGGGCAACGCCCTGGTGGAACGCATCAAGCCCCATGCGCAACGTACCCGCCGCCCCGGTGTCATGGCGGGCCTGGGCAGTTTCGGCGCCCTGTTCGAACTGCCCATCGCGGATTACAAGGAGCCGGTCCTGGTTTCCGGCACCGACGGCGTGGGCACCAAGCTCAAGCTGGCCCAGCAACTGGGCCGCCACGACACCATCGGCATCGATCTGGTGGGCATGTGCGTGAACGACATCATCGTTCAGGGTGCCGAGCCCCTGTTCTTCCTCGACTACTACGCCACCGGCAGCCTGGACGTGGATACCGCGGCGGACGTGGTCAAGGGCATCGCCGATGGCTGCGCCGAGAGCGGCTGCGCCCTGGTGGGTGGCGAGACCGCGGAGATGCCCGGCATGTACGCACCCGGCGAATACGACCTGGCCGGCTTTGCCGTGGGCATCGTGGAAAAGGCCCGCATCATCGACGGCAGCCAGGTCCGCCCGGGTGACGTCCTGCTGGGCCTGGCCTCCTCCGGCCCCCACTCCAACGGCTATTCACTGATCCGCCGCCTGCTGGAAATCACCGGCGCGGACCTGGACAGCCCCTGCGGCGAGGTCACCCTGGGTGACGCCCTGATGGCCCCCACCCGCATCTATGTCAAGCCTCTGCTGGAGCTGCTGCGCCAGCAGCCCGTCCACGCCCTGGCCCATATCACCGGCGGGGGCATTCTGGAGAACCTGCCCCGGGTGATGCCCGCCGGCACCGTGGCAACAGTGGATCCCCAGGCCTGGCCAAGGCCCCCGGTGTTCCAGTGGCTGCAGCAGGCCGGCGGCATCGAGGAACGGGAGATGCTGCGCACCTTCAACTGCGGTGTGGGCATGATCCTGGTGCTGCCGGAGGCTGCCGTGGCCGCCACCGAGGCCCTGATGACCCAGGCCGGCATCGACTGCTGGCGCCTGGGCGGCATCGCGGCCGCTGAAGGCGAAGCCTGCGTGGAGCTGACCCGCTGATGCGTCGGAGTCCGTTACCCGGTATCGTCGTCCTCATCTCCGGTTCCGGCACCAACCTGCAGGCCCTCATCGATGCCGCGGCCGACGGCCGCATTCACGGCGAGATCCGGGCCGTGATCAGCAACCGTCCCGAGGTGGCCGGACTGGACCGGGCCCGTCGCGCCGACATCCCGGCCCAGGTGATCAATCACCGGGACTTCCCCGACAGGGGCGCCTTCGATCAGGCCCTGATGGCGGCAATAGACCGCCATCAGCCTGATCTGGTGGTGCTCGCCGGCTTCATGCGCGTGCTCACCCCGGCCTTCGTGGCCCATTACGAAGGCCGCCTGATCAATATCCATCCCTCCCTGTTGCCGGACTTTCGTGGTCTTCACACCCATGAACGCGCCCTGGAGGCCGGTGTCCAACAGCATGGCTGCAGCATCCACTTCGTCAACACGGAACTGGACGGCGGGCCGGTCATCCTGCAGGCGAGCGTACCCGTACTGCCCGATGACACCCCGCAGACCCTGGCGGCACGGGTACAGCAACAGGAGCACCAGGCCTATCCCCAGGTGGTCCGGTGGTTCTGCCAGGGTCGGCTGACACTTCGCAACGGACAGGTATGGTTTGATGAACAACCCTTGCAGGCTCCCCTTCAATCACCCGCCGCGAACGACTGATCGGCACCGCATCCGGCGACATCGACCGCTGATCGCGCTGGCGCTGGCCGCCCTGCTGGCGGCCGCGCTGGTCCCGGCGGCCCAGGCCCAGACCCTGCCCTTTGTCCCGCCCTCCTACACGGCGGAATACCGGGCGCAGAAGATGGGGCTGACGGTGGTGGCCAGGATCACCCTGACCCGGGAGGGGGATCGCCTGCGCTATCGGGCCCGGGTCCGGCCCACCGGCATGCTGTCCTGGGTGCGCAACGACGAGATCATCGAGCAAAGCATCCTGCGACTGACCCCCGCCGGGCTACGCAGCGAGGAATACCTCTACAGTCATACCGGCGCCAGCCGGGACCGGCGCACCGAGATCCACTTCGACTGGGAGACCCTCAAGGCCAGCGGCACCCACAATGGCCGGGCCTTCGAGCTGGACATTCCCGACCGGGCCATCGACCGCTTCGCCCTGCAGCTCTCCATGATCCACGATGTCTGGAGCGGACAGCGTGAATTCACGGAAACCATCGTCGAGCGCAACCGCATCCGGACCTACGAATTCACGGTGGGAGCCCCCGAAACCATCGACACCCCCATGGGTGCGGTGGAAGCCATCCCGGTCACCCGCTACAACCAGGAACGGGATACCACCGTCAGTACCTGGTTCGCCCCCCGCCTCAACTATCTGCCGGTCCGCCTGGAACAGCTGGAGGACGGTGAGCGGCTGGTCCTGACCATCCAGTCGGTGGAGTGGCATGACAACCGCTGACCCGGTTCTGGCCTGTGATCTGGCCGTCATCGGCTCCGGCCCCGGCGGCTACCGGGCGGCGGTGCTGGGGGCCTTGCGGGGACTGTCCGTGGTCATCATCGAAAAGGCCGACTGGGGCGGATGCTGCCTGAACCGGGGCTGCGTGCCCAAGAAGGACTGGTATCACACCGCCCGCCTGATGGCGGCCCAGACGCACTTTGCCGGGCGCGGCCTTGATGGGCCACTGCGGGCGGACCTGGGCCGGGCCTGGGAACATCAGCGCCGGGTGGTCGACGGCATCCGGACTCGCTACCTGGACTACCTGCATCACCTGAAGGTGACCCGGCTCGACGGCCATGCCCGCTTCCTGGATCCGCAACACCTGTCGGTGGCGCATCCCGACCGACCGGCCCAGCGGGTCCGGGCCGACCATGTCATCATCGCCACCGGCGGACAGGCGCAGATACCGGCCCCCTTCAAGGCCATCCCCGGCAAGGTGCTCACCACGGACATGCTGTTCGACGCCCCGCCGCCGCCGGGCGAGCGGGTGGCGGTGATCGGCAGCGGCGTGGTGGCCACCGAATTTGCCTATATTTTCAGTCAATTGGGGAGACAGGTCACCTGGCTGGCCCGTTCCCCCATGCTGCGTCGCCTGCCCCTGAGCCGGCCGGCCCGGGATGCCCTGACCCAGGCCCTGGCACGGCAGGGGCTGCACCTGCGCAACGGGATCGGATTCGAGGCGATCACGGTGACCGATGACGACGTCCGGCTACACCTGACAGGGGATGAGACCCTTGCCGTGGACTGGGTTTGCCTGGGGACGGGACGCCGCCCCCATACCGAGGGGCTGGCGCTGGAGCAGGCCGGGATTCGCACCGACGACCGGGGATTCATCCGCCGCAACGGACAGCTGCAAACCGATGTCCCTCACATCTACGCCATTGGCGACGTGGCCTGTGAATGGATGACCGCCAATCATGCCTTGGCCGAGGCCACCACCGTCATCGGCCACATCCGGGACGGGCAGGCACGACACCTGGACCCGCTGCGGGTGCCCATGGTGGTCTACAGCGCCCTGGAACTGGCCCGCCTGGGGATGGATGAAACCATGGCGGAAGACACCGGACACGAACCGGCGGTGGGTTTTGCCGCCTTCGCGACGTCCCCCAGCGCCCTGGGCCAGGATGACACCGAAGGCTTTGTGCGCCTGATCGCGGACATGGACACCGGCGCCCTGCTGGGGGGCGAGATTCTGGGTGCCCAGGCCGGAGAATTGATCCATCTGCTGTCCCTGGCTCCGGACCGGGACACGGCCCTGGCGTGGATCGCCCGGGGGGCTTTCAACCACCCCTCGAGAACGGAAGAGATACTCAATGCGGCGGAAACCCTGGCCGGCAAATGGGGGCTGGAAGACCGGGTCTTCGGTCTCTGAAACCCGCCGGCCCGCGCCATCGGGTCACTGTTCCGGCGCGCTGGTCAGGCGCATCTCGATGCGCCGGTTGCGGGCCAGTGCCGCCGGCGTATCCGCCGGGTCCAGGGGGTGAAACTCTCCATACCCCGCCGCCGCCAGGCGCCGGGGCGCCACCCCGCGATCGATCAGGTAGTCCACGATGCGCTGCGCCCGGGCGGTGGAAAGCTGCCAGTTGGACGGAAACTGCTCGGTGCGGATGGGGCGCCGATCCGTATGCCCCTCCACCATCAGCACCCAATCGATATCCGCGGGGATGCGCTGCTCGATCTCCCGCACCAGCACCGCCACCCGGTCCAGCCGCGCCTGCCCCGCCGCCTCCAGATCGGCGGAACCCGAGGCAAAGAACAACTCCGACTGGAACCGGAAACGGTCGCCGACGATCTGGATATCCTCCACGTCCGCCAGTGACTCCCGCAAACGCCCGAAAAATTCCGAGCGATACCGGGCCAGTTCCTGCACCCGGTCCGCCAGGGCGAGGTTCAGGCGCTCACCCAGGTTCTCCACCTGCAGCCGCTGGGCCACGATCACCGCCTCCCGCGCCTCCAGGGCCTGATTGAGGGCGGTCAGCTGCAGTTGCACCTGCTCCAGCTGCCACTGCAACTGCGCCAGGTCCGTCTGGGCTTCCATCCCCAGGACCCGTTCCCGGGTCAGGTCTTCCTGGACCTGCATCAGCAGCCGACGGTCCGCGTCCCGTGCCTGCAAGGCGGCCTCCCGCTCCTCGAAGGTGGTCTGCAGGGTGGCGGTGAGGGCGTGGATACGCCCTTCCAGGCGCGCGTTGTCCGCCTCCTTCAGGGCCAGGGTCCGGGACAACTCGCCGATGCGCTGGTGCAGGGTTTCCACGGTCTGGTCCCGCTGGAGCAGGACATCGGAGAGATGGAACTGGGATACCACGAACAGCATGAGCAGGAAGACGAAGACCAGCACCACGGTGGCCAGCACGTCCACGAACCCGGGCCAGATGTCCAGGGAGGCACGACTGCGGCGGCGACTGGAGGGCAGCATGGGGGGTCAGCAGGCTCCGGAGGGTGTCGCTGGACAGTGCATCATCATTCCCGCTCCCGCCCCCCTTCCCCCAGGCGGGCCGCCGTGCGGGTCATCAGGCGGACCTCGTCACGCAGCACGCTGATGAAATGCCCTCGGTCCTCGCCCAGCTGCACCCGCAGCTCCGACAGGGTATCGGCCACCCCGGACAGGTGCCGGCTCATCTCCTGCTCACTGTCGGAACGGGCACCGGTGGCTTCGGCCAATCGCTCCAGCACCCCCTGCAGCTCCGACTGGGTGCGGGCCAGCCCGAGCATGGCCTTCTGCTCGCCGCGCACCAACTGGGCCACCTCCGCCACTTCCTGGGTCAGGGCGATCAGCCGCTGGTCCGTGAGCCGGCGCTCCTCCTCCCCCCGGGCCATCAGGCGCTGGAGCTTGTCCAGGCTGTCGGAAGTCTGTTCCAGCAGGGCCTGGATATAGGCCGGGACCGTCCCCTCCCCCTCCGACACCAGGGCGCCGGTGGAGAGGCGGGTGAGGCCCGAAAGCCATTCCTCCAGTTCGTTGTAGAAGCGATTCTGGGCATGACCCGCCTGCAGGTCCACAAAGCCCAGCACCAGGGCGCCGGCCAGCCCGAACAGGGAAGAGCTGAAGGCGGTCCCCAGCCCCGAGAGGGGTTTCTCCAGACCGCTCTGCAGGGCGGCAAAGGCCCCGCTCATGTCCTCGCCGCCGATACCCATGTCCGAGATCACTGCACTCACGCCCCGCAGGGTATCCAGCAGGCCCCAGAAGGTTCCCAAAAGCCCCAGGAAAACCAGCAGACCGATGAAATAGCGGGACAGATCGCGGGACTCGTCCAGGCGCATCCGGATCCCGTCCAGCAGGGTGCGCATGGAGACGGTGGACAGGGTGAACTGGTCGCCGCGCCGCCCGGTCAGCAGGCGGGCCATGGCCCCCAGCAGCCGGGTACGGGGGAGCTGGGCGGCCTCCGGGGCATCACTGGCGCGGAAGGCCTCGATCCAGCGCACCTCGGGATTGAGGATCAGCACCTGCCGGTAGTTCACCACCAGTCCCACCAGCAGCACGAACAGGATCATGCCATTGAAGGCTGGATTGGCCAGAAAGGCTGCCAGCAGGGGACCGGACAGCAGCAACGCGGCCGCCATGACCGCGAGCAGAAAGACGCTCATCCAGATGATGCTGTCCCTGGTCTTGCGCATGCGATGGCTCCCCCGGCCGGATGATCGCGAAATGGAGAGGGTAACCCGGCAACCACGGCCGCCCCTCACCTCCCCTCTCCCACAAGGGGAGAAGGGCTTATGGTAACAAGACCGTGGGTGGGATTGCTGTGGAACCGGTCGGGTTCAGGTCAGTCGCCGGCGACGGTGAGCCCGTCGATCAGCAGGGAACCGGTCCGGATATTGGCGCGCAAGTCCACGTCCGAACCCACGGCCACCAGATTCATGAACATGTCCTTGAGATTGCCCGCCACGGTGATCTCCGAGACCGGGTACAGGATCTCGCCGTTTTCCACCCAGAATCCGGCCGCGCCCCGGGAATAGTCGCCGTTGACCATGTTGATGCCGTGACCGATCAGTTCGGTCACCAGCAGCCCCGTGCCCATCTCCCGCAGCAGGGCCCGGGCATCCCCGGTGCCCGGGTCAATGGTGAGATTGCGCACGCCGCCAGCGTTCCCCGTGGTTTCCATCCCCAGTTTGCGGCCAGAGTAGCTGTCCAGGGCATAGGATTCCAGATGGCCGTCACGGACCAGATCCCTGGCCCGGGTGGCCACCCCCTCGCCGTCGAAGGGGGCACTGCCCAGGGCGCGGGGGATGTGGGGCTGCTCGTGGATGTGCACGAACTCAGGAAAGATGCGCTCCCCCAGCCGGTCCACCAGGAACGAGGACTTGCGATACAGGGCGCTGCCGCGGATGGCGGCGACGAAATGCCCCAGCATGGAACGGGCCACATCCGGGGCATAGAGCACGGGAACGCGGCGGGTGGAAAGACGCCGGGCATTGAGACGGCGCACCGCCCGGCGGGCGGCCTCGACACCCACGGACTCGGGGGTTTCCAGGGCACCGGCCTCGCGGGCCACGGTGTACCAGTAATCCCGCTCCATGGTGCCGCCGTCCCCCGCCAGCACGGAGCAACTCAGGGAATGCCGGGTGGCGGCGTAGCCGCCGACGAAGCCATGGGTGTTGCCGTAGATGGCGGTGCCCCGAAAGGTGTTCACGCTGCCGCCTTCCGAATTGACGATCCGGGCATCCTCGGCGCGGGCCGCGGCCTCGCAGCGTCGGGCGATCTCGATGGCGTCATCGGCCTCCAGGTCCCAGGGATGATCCAGATCCAGGGCGGGATAGTCCCGGGCCATGAGCCCGGCGTCGGCCAGGCCGGCACAGGGATCCTCGGCGGTATAGCGGGCGATCCGGCAGGCGGCCTCGGCCACCTCCCGCAGGGATCGGGCACGCAGATCGGAACTGCTGGCGGAACCCTTGCGCCGGCCGATGTAGACGGTGACGCCCACAACCTGGTCACGATGAAACTCCAGGGTTTCCACCTCGCCCAGGCGGACATTGACCGACAGGCCGGTATCGTGGCTGACTGCCACCTCGGCGGCCGTGGCCCCGGCGCGACGGGCCTCGTCCAGGACCTGCCCGACGAGCTGTTCCAGCGCCTGCGCATCGAGAACCGGGGTCTGGGGTTCGGACATGAGATCTCCTTTGGTCATGGGTGTGGGTGATACTCGTTGAAGGGCGTCTTCGGGATACACTATGCCCCATGACGACCCATGATGAACTGGATGAATTCGACCGCCCCAGCCGCGGTGCCCGCAAACGGGAGGCTCAGGCCGCCAAGGACCTGGGCGAGGCCCTGCTTGAGCTTTCCGAGGCGGACCTCAAGGCCCTGGACCTGCCGGAACGCCTGCTGGACGCCCTCCGCCACTGCCGCGGCCTGCGCAAGGAGGCCCTGCGACGACAGCGCCAGTATATCGGCAAGCTGATGCGTCAGGTGGACACCGGCCCCATCCAGGCGGCCATCGAGGCCAGGGAGGCGGCTCGCCGTGCCCAGGCCCGACGGTTCCACCAGATGGAGCAGTGGCGGGACCGCCTGATCGCCGAGGGGGAAACGGCGCTGGCCACCTTCTGCGACGAGTATCCCCGGGTGAACCGCAAGCGCCTGGCGGCACTGGCCGCCGACGCCCGCTCGCAACGTCCCGGGGCATCCCGGGCCCTGTTCCGCCTGGTGTCCGACACGATGCAGACATCGGACGGCCCGTCGCCAGAGGGTCAGTGACTGGTGCCGCCCACCGTCAGGCCGTCTACCCGAAGGGTCGGCTGTCCGACCCCCACCGGCACGCTTTGACCTTCCTTGCCGCAGGTGCCCACGCCGGTATCCAGGGCCAGGTCATTGCCCACCATGGAAATCCGGCTCATGACCTCGGGGCCGTTGCCGATCAGGGTGGCGCCCCGTACCGGCCGGGTCACCTTGCCGCCTTCGATCAGATAGGCCTCCGAGGCGGAGAAGACGAACTTGCCGGAGGTGATGTCCACCTGACCACCGCCGAAATTCACCGCATAGAGCCCCTTGTCCACCGAGGCGATGATCTCGCCCGGGTCATGGGCGCCCGCCAGCATGTAGGTATTGGTCATGCGGGGCATGGGCAGATGGGCATAGGACTCGCGGCGACCGTTGCCCGTGGGCGCCAGCCCCATCAGCCCGGCATTGAGCCGGTCCTGCATGTAACCCTTGAGGATGCCGTCCTCAATCAGCACCGTGGACTGGGTGGGGATGCCTTCATCATCCACGTTCAGTGAACCGCGCCGCCCGGCCAGGGTGCCGTCATCCACCACCGTCACCCCGGATGCCGCCACCTTCTGCCCCAGCCGGTTGCTGAAGGCCGAGGTACCCTTGCGGTTGAAGTCACCTTCCAGGCCGTGGCCCACGGCTTCGTGGAGCAGCACGCCGGGCCAGCCGGACCCCAGCACCACGGTCATGGTGCCCGCCGGGGCCTCGTCCGCCTCCAGGTTCACCAAGGCCTGACGCACCGCTTCCCGGGCGTAGCCCAGGCCCCGATCCTGATCCAGGAAGAATTCGTAGCCACTACGCCCGCCGCCGCCGCTGGAGCCCTGCTCCCGGCGCCCCTTGTCGTCCTCGGCAATCACATGGACATTCAGGCGCACCAGGGGCCGCACATCCGCCGCCACGGTACCGTCGGTGTGCATCACCATCACCACCTCATGGACCCCGGCCAGACTGACGATCACCTGGCTCACCCGGGGATCCTGACGCCGGGCCTCCGCGTCCAGGCGCTGCAACAGATCGATCTTGGCATTCTCGTCCAGGGTCCCCAGGGGGTCCACCGGCAGATACAGGCGGTGTCCCGCCTCCCGCCGACGCACCGGCACCGTGCCGTCACGATGATCCCGGCCGATGGCCCGGGCGGCGCGCCCCGCCTCCATCAGGGAGGGCAGCAGAATCTCGTCGGAATAGGCAAAACCGGTCTTGTCGCCGGACAGGGCGCGTACCCCCACCCCTTGCTCGATGTTGTAGCCGGCATCCTTGACGATGCCGTCCTCCAGCATCCAGGACTCATGGCGGGAAAGCTGAAAATACAGGTCGCCCCCATCCAGCCCGGGACCGCACAGGGTCCCGAGCACCCGGTCCAGGTCGGCCTCGGTGAGGCCGGCGGGTTCCAGCAGATGCAGGCGGGCGGTATCCAGGGCTTGGGTCATGAACAGGGCCTTTGGTCAGTGTCTCGTTAGAGGTTGCAGGACAGTCGGCGATGGTAGATGGACGGGAAACTGCGTCGGATGGACTGTTGCCGCTCCCGGTCCAGGGTGCCGGTCACGACCCCTGAACCGCGGGGCAGACGATCCAGCACATTGCCCCAGGGATCGACCACCATGCTGTCTCCGTGGGTCTCGCGACCGTTGACGTGATAACCGCCCTGGGCCGCGGCCACCACATAGACCTGGTTCTCGATGGCCCGCGCGCGCACCAGGGCTTCCCAGTGGGCGCGGCCGGTCACGGCGGTGAAGGCCGCCGGCAGCACCACGATCTCCGCGCCCTGGTCCAGCAAACCCCGGTACAGTTCCGGGAACCGCAGGTCATAGCAGACCGACAGCCCCATCACCCCGAAGGGGGTCTCCACCACCACCACCCGGTCACCGGCGACGATGGTCTCGGATTCCTCGTAGTGCTCGTCGTTGTCCGGCAGATGCACGTCGAACAGGTGGATCTTGTCGTAACGGCCCACCACCCGTCCCTGATCGTCGTAAACCAGGCAGGCGGCGTACACCTTGCCCGGATCCGGGCATTCCATGGGAACCGTCCCCCCCACCAGCCAGATCCCGTGACGGCGGGCCTGCTCCGCCAGGAAATCCTGGATCGGCCCTTGGCCCGGTGCCTCCCGCACACCCACCTTGTCATGTTCGGACATCCCCATGAGGGCGAAGTTCTCCGGCAGGACCACCAGGCGGGCACCGGCCTGGGCGGCCTGGGCAATCAGGCGTCCGGCTTCCTGAAGATTGGCACTCAGGTTGGTCCCCGAGGCCATTTGAATGGCAGCGGCAATCGTCACGTTAATTCCCTTGGCTATTGCGGTTCAGGGTAGGGGTTGCAGAGACAGTTCCATCCGGCCGGTCAGGCCCTCCCCCGCGATCCGAATGATATCGGCGGAAGGGATGCCCAACGCCACCAGCCAGTCCTGCAGTTCGGCGGCCCACAGCCGGCCCTGCTCCCCCGGAGGATGACGCAGGATCACCTGCCCGCCACCCCGGGACTCGTAGCGGGACAGCAGGCTGCGCAGGGCCGGTTCGGCCACCAGGGAACCGGCATCCCGGGGGCGGGTCCAGACATCGGCATCGAGGGTAAAGACGGGCTCGCCCGCCGGCAGGAGAAGGGGAAAACACAGCAGGATCAGGGTCAGGCCCCGGCGCAGGATCGGCAACATGGCGCTACTATAGCAACAGTCGGCTCAAAATGACGACAGTCCCTCAGGAGCCCCGTCCGTCGGGGACCCGGGCCACCGCTTCCACCCGAGGTGACGACCAGTCTCCCGTCACCCGGTACTCCACCCGGGCTGCCTCGTCGATGCGCTCCCCGACCCCCAGCACCCGGTCGAAAACGAAGACCGCCAGGCCCGCCACCGGACCACCGAGCAGGGCACCGGCCAGGGGCAGCGTACTCTTCACGCTGGGGGTCACGGTAATGGTCTGGTCATAATCCCTGGCCTCCACCCCGGTCCGACCTTGAATGCGGATGCGGGCCGCCGGTCCCTGGATACTCAGGTCCTGGGTACGCACATTGCCCTGTCCGAGCTGGAATGCCCCTTCCAGATGATCAAAGGCAAACCCGCGTTGGAAAAAGTCCCGGAAATCCAGGGCCAATCGCCGGGGCAGCAGGTCAAGGCTGAACAGCCCCAGCAGTCGGCCCGCACCGGGGTCCACCTCGGTCAGACGTCCGTCCTCCACCCGCACCCGTCCCTCGCCTTCCAGGGTGGACCAGTCCGGGTGGGCGGGCGTATCAGGCCATTGCAGCCGTGCCTGCAGCCCGGCCTTGCCGCCACGGAAGACGGGCTGGAAACCCAGCAGGCCCAGGCTGCGTCCCAGATCCTCGCTTTCCAGGTCTACCCGCAGCAGGGTCTCGTGGGCGTCATCGTCCCGTCTGAGCCAGTGTCCCTCCGCCCGCCCCCGGGTCAGGCCCTCGCCATCGACGAGTGATAGGACGCGGATGCCAAGACCGTCGGGGCGGGGCTCGGTTTCCAGCCGTAGGTCCTTGAGCCGATGTCCCTGCAGCACCAGCCACTGGGCGGACAGGCGCAGGGGCGGCAAATTTCCCGGATCCGGCCGGACCCGATCCTCGGCGGCCTGCACGGCCGGCCCCTCCAGCCGGTCCAGATCCAGCCACTCCAGGTCCATGAGCAGGGCATCTCCATCCTGAAGGGGCCACTGAATGGTCCCCAGCACCATGGGAGACGCCACCTGCGCCTGCCAGTAGCGCGACTCACGGCGGGCATGCAGGCTCAGGTCATCGATGCGCCGCCCCGCGACCTGCAGACGGTCCAGATGCAGGTCCAGTTCCCGCAGCCCACCCTCGCCGCCGGCGGGAACCCAATCGCCGATGTCATCCAGCACCGTCATCCAGTCATCCAGGGACAACCCGGAGAGATGGCCCCTGACCCGCAAACCCTGCGCGGGCAGGGCGGCGGCCTGACCGCCCAGGCGCAACTCGCCCCGTCGCACCTGCCCCGCCTCGTCCAGAGTGAACAGGGCGCGCAGATCCTCGCCCAGCGTCACCCGAAACGGCGGCGCGCCCTCATCCCGTCCCAGGGGAATCCTTACCGCCAGGGGACGGAGCGCCTCCGGCGTCTTGGCCAGCGGCAGGGGCAGGCTGGAACGGACCCCCACCAGGTCCGACGACAGGTTGAGCACGCCCCGGGACACCCCCTCGGGCGGCACGGTCAGACGCGCCTCCCAGCGGGCGCTGCCTTCCACCCAGTCCAGCCAGGGTTCGGAAACGATGCCCCCCAGCAACCCCCGGATCGGCTGCGGACCGACGGCCCGAACCTCCAGGGCACCGGCGGGACTGCGATCCATCCGCATCTCGATACGGGCCTCGTTGAGCCGGGCGGACACATCCCTGGCCCGGGCGCTGCGCTCGGTGAAATCCACCACGCCCCGCACCGCGTCCAGCACCAGCGGCGGGTCCGCCAGGGACAGCCGGTTGCCGTCCAGGGTCAGGCGCCCCCGGACCGTGTCAGGCCGTACCAGGGCTTCCCGGTCCTCCAGGGGGATGTCGATGCGTATCTCCAGCCCCGCCTCGCCCCGGGCCGAAACGCCGGCCAGCAGGGTCTCCAGCCCTTCCCCCAAGGGGCTTTCGCCGACGAAACGCAGATAATCCCGAGCGGGTCCCCTCGCCTGTCCCTCGATAGTGAGCACGGGGCTTTCAAGATCCTCGATCCGCACCCGGGCATCGCGTATGCGGGCATCGAAGACCCTTGCCTCTCCGTCATGAATCCGCATGCCCTGGTTACGAAATTCCAGGGTGGCCGAAATCGCTTCCAGGCGTGGCCAGCCGTCTTCGTAGTCCAGCACCCCCTCCTCCACCCGGGCGATGACCTGGAACACCCCCTCATCCTCGCGGAAGGGAAAGTCACTGAACCGCCCCCGGAACAGCAGGCCGCCCTCGACCACACGGCCATCGAGGATGCCGCGACTCAGCCACTGATACGTTTTCTCGGGCAGGATTCCCCGGGGCAGGTAATGTGCCGTCCGGGCACCCTCACCCTCGGCAAAGGACAGCTGCAGGTCCATGCCGGGTTCTTCCCCCAGGTGGATCATCCCCTGCCCCCGGGCCTGCAGATCGGCATTGGCCAGCACCAGTCCTTCCAGATGCAGTCTGGGTACATCGGGTCCCGGCAACCAACGTACCAGCCCCTGCAGGGTATCGGCCCGCAACTCGTGGTCGAACAGGGTCGGCAGCGCCATCCCCAGACCGGCGCTGTCCAGCCAGAGCTCCCCCCCCTCCTCGGTGAAGGCAAAGGCACCGTCCGCCCCCTCGATCCCCGGCAACACCGACCAGGGGGCCATGCCCGCCCCCTGGAACCGTCCGTCGGTCACGAAGCGGGGGCTGCCGTCACTGGGTAGGGTCAGGGCCAGGCGGGTTTCCGTCAACGTCCCCCTGGGGGAGAGCGACGCCAGCAGGGACTGGAAGGGATTGTCCACCCAGGGTTGATGCAGAACCAGGGGCAACAGGTCCTCCAGACGCAGGTAGTCCAGCCAGACATTCACCTGAAGGCCCCCGGCATCCTCCACCAGGCTCAGGTCCAGGCCGCCATCGGGCCAGTGATCTCCCTCCTGGCGCGATAGCCTCAGCCCGTCCACCCGCAGGTCCCAGCCCCCTTCACGGGCATACCAAAGCCATCGCCCTTCCAGGGCTTCCAGCATCGGCACGGGCAGATCGTCTTGCGCCAAGGAAGCCATCTCCAACCGGCGCAACGCCAACTCCAGGTAGGCCCGCTGCAGGTTGCCGCGACGCCAGTGCAGCCACAGCCGGCCATCCAGGTTGCCCGTGCGCAGCCCCAGGGCGCCCCGGGCGTCCTCGGGCAGGCCCGCCAGTTCCAGCCCGTCGGCCTGGATGAAGGCCTTGCCGCTCCAGTCATCCCAGTGGCCGGCATGGTTCATGTCCATGCCCACCCGAAGCGAGCGGCCCAGCTCATCGGGCAGAAAGACCTCCCCGGCCATGCGTACGCGACGGGACTCCAGCGAGATGTCCAGGTTCAGGTCGTCGAACTGATAATCGATGCCCAGTCGCCGATCCTCCCAGCGCAGACGGCTTTCACTCAGAGTGAAGGCCCGGCCCACCAGCAGGGCCAGCACGTCCGGTGATGGCGCGGATGCCGGGGTATCGGGGCGCGGGGGCAACGGGTCCACGCCTCGTACCTGCACTCGCCCGTCTGCGTCCCGCAGCAGGTGCAGATCGGCGCCCCGCACTTCCACATGCCCCAGTACCGGTCGGCCCTGCCGCAGGCTGCGCCACAGGGCCAGGCCCAGATCCAGATGCGCCAGCACCAGGATCGGCTCAGCCGCGTCGGCACCATGGACCTGAACATCGGACACGGTGACCCGGGGTGACAGGATGCGCCATCGGGCGTGGAATGCCCCCACCGTGACCCGCTGGCCGGACTGTTCGGAGAGGAACCGCTCCAGCGGTGTGCGTAGCCCATCCAGTTGCGGCGCGATCAGCCGCAGACCCGCCACCAGGGTTGCCGCCACCAGCAGGCTGATGACCAGAATACGCAGACTGACGGCCAGGGCGGGTCTGAGCAAGCGGCGGACTCCTCAAGGTCCGGGGCGAAACGCGGGGTTACAGGAGCACGACGTCGAACTGCTCCTGGGTATAGAGACTTTCCACCTGGAAACGGATGGGGATGCCGATGAATTCCTGCAGTTGGGCAACGCTGGCGGACTCCTCGTCCAGCAGAAGGTCCACCACCGGCTGGGAGGCCAGCACCAGCAATTCCCGGGCGTCGAACTGACGGGCCTCGCGCAGGATCTCCCGGAACATCTCGTAGCAGACGGTCTCGGCGGACTTTACGTAACCGCGCCCCATGCAGGTGGGACAGGGTTCGCAGAGCAGATGTTCCAGGCTTTCGCGGGTACGCTTGCGGGTCATCTCCACCAGTCCCAGGGGCGAGACATCACAGATCTGACTCTTGGCATAGTCCTTTTCCATCGCCTTTTCCAGGGAGCGCAGCACCTGACGCTTGTGATCCTCCTGGGTCATGTCGATGAAGTCGACGATGATGATGCCCCCCAGATTGCGCAGGCGCAGCTGCCGGGCAATGGCCTGGGCCGCCTCCAGATTGGTCTTGAAGATGGTCTCTTCCAGGTTGCGATGGCCCACGAAGGCGCCGGTGTTGATGTCGATGGTGGTCATCGCCTCGGTCTGATCGAAGATCAGATAACCACCGGACTTGAGCTCCACCTTGCGTTCCAGGGCCTTCTGGATCTCGTCCTCCACGTTGTAGAGATCGAAGATGGGACGCTCGCCGGGGTAATGTTCGATCCGGTCCAGCAGCTCGGGCACATACTGGGCGGCGAACTCGCTGACCCGCTGCACCGTCTCCCGGGAATCGATGCGGATCTTTTCCAGTTCCACCCCCACCATGTCCCGCAGGATCCGCAGGGTCAGCGGCAGGTCCATGTAGACCTCGGAACCGGCCCGTGCCTTCTGTACCGCCTGCTGTATGGTCTGCCAGAGCTTGACCAGGAAGATCATGTCGTTGCGCAGGGCCTCCAGGGGCGCGGCCTCGGCGGCGGTGCGCACGATGAAACCGTGACTGCACCCGAGTTCCGCCTGCAGGCCTTCCACCGTGCCCTTGAGCCGGGTGCGCTCGGTGTCCGCCTCGATGCGGGTGGAAATGCCCACGGTGGTATTGCCGGGCATGAGCACCAGATACCGGGAGGGCACGGTGATGTAGGTGGTCAGGCGTGCCCCCTTGGTGCCCAGGGGGTCCTTGATCACCTGTACCAGGATATCCTGCCCTTCCCGCAGCAGGCGCTGGATGGGCTCGGTGCGTTCCCTCTCGCCGCCCTGCAGCTCTTCCCGTTCTACCGGGGCCACGTCGGAAGCGTGCAGAAAGGCGGCCCGCTCCAGGCCGATGTCCACGAAAGCGGCATCCATGCCCGGCAGCACCCGGCTGACCCGCCCCTTGTAGATGTTGCCCACCAGCCCCCGACGCCGGGCCCGCTCCATGCTGAGTTCCATCAGCACACCGTTTTCCACCAGGGCCACGCGGGTCTCCTGGGGGGTGACGTTCATTAGGATTTCCGTGCCCATCATCGAGGTGCCTTCAGGTTTGATTATCAATGCCGGATATTAGACCGCAGCGCCGCAGAAGTTCCCCGGTCTCGAACAGGGGCAGTCCCACCACGCCGGAATAACTGCCCTCGATATGGGCCACGAACAGGGCGCCCAGGCCCTGGATCCCGTAGGCGCCCGCCTTGTCGGCCGGTTCTCCCGACGCCCAATAGGCGCGCCTGTCATCGGGACTCAGGTCGCGAAAGCGTACCCGGGTGGTGGACAGGGCCTGATGACAGCATCCCTGGTGCAGCAGGGCCACGGCGGAAAGGACCGTATGGGTCCGGCCGGAAAGACGGCCGAGCATGTCCAGGGCATCTTCCCGGTCCCTGGGCTTGCCCAGGATATCACCATCGATACTGACCACGGTGTCCGCGCCCAGTACCGGGAGGTGCCCGGGAACGGCGTCATGGGCTGCCCGGGCCTTGGTAACCGCCATGCGCAGGGCAAAGTCCTCGGGGGACTCACCGGCCCGGGGGATCTCTTCCACGTCCACCGGATGCGCCCGCCAGGCCACACCGATCTGATCCAGCAGTTCACGACGGCGGGGCGAGGCGGAGGCAAGGACGAGCATGGGCGAATCTCCGGGTGAGACATCGGGGTGGACGCCTGGCACGGAAGCCGTGCCGATGGTCACGCCCGATGATAGGGGTGATTGCGCAACAGACTCCAGCCGCGGTAGATCTGTTCCGCCAGGATCACCCGCACCAGGGGATGGGGAAAGGTCAGCGGCGACAGGGACCACTTGAAGTCCGCCCGGGCGCGGCAGGCGTCGGACAGACCGTCGGCGCCCCCCACCAACAGGGCCACGTCCCGGCCCGACTGCATCCACTGATCCAGCTGCCGGGACAGGCCGGCGGTATCCAGACCGCGGCCCTTCTCGTCCAGGGCCACCACCCAGCAGTCCCGGGGCACCGCCGCCAGCAGACGCTCACCCTCCTCTTCCCGCAGACGCTCCACCGGGGCGTTGCGGCCCCGTCGGGGCGAAGGGATCTCCCGCAGCTCCAGACTGCATTCGGCGGGCAGACGCCCGGCATACTCACGATAGGCCTCGGTCACCCAGCCGGGCATGCGGGTGCCCACCGCCAGTAGATGGATGCGCACGCCGGCCTAGCGGCGCAGGCGGCGCAGGGCCGCGGCCGGAGAGTCCTCGTCCGATTCCTCATCCGGGGCCGCCGACAGGGATTCATCCGTCAGCCACAGCTTCTCCAGATTGTAGAAGTCGCGGACCTGGGGCAGCATCACGTGGACCACCACATCGTCCAGATCCACCAGCACCCACTCCCCTTCACGCTCGCCCTCGGCGCCCAGGGGCTGGATACCGGCTTCCTTCGCCTTGATGATGACGTTGTCGGCCAGGGATTTCACATGACGGTTGGAAGAGCCGGACGCGATCACCATGGTGTCGGTGATGGCGGTCTTGCCCCGTACGTCAATGCATTTGACGTCCTGGGCTTTCATGTCTTCCAGGGCCTGGAGGACGATCTGGGTCAGTTGTTCTGTCTGCATGCATCCCTCTGGGAAAGCGTTGAAAGGTAAAGCCCGTATCGTTGAATGTAGGTCAGCACCGGTTCCGGCAACAGGAATCTCGGACTGCGCCCCCGGGCCACCAGATCACGGATGGCGGTGGCGGAAATGTCCAGCTGGGTCACCGGCATGAACAGGATACGCCCCGCCGGCGCGGCGCGCAGGTCGGCGGGGCTTGCGGCCTGCCGGGATGCCGCCCAGGCTTCCCGTGCCCGGGGGGCGTCGCTGCCCGGCCGGTGGGCCACCACGATATGGGCCAGACCGAACAGGTCCTGCCAGCGATGCCAGGAAGACAATCCGGCAAAGGCATCCATGCCCAACAGCAGGCACAGGGGCACATGGGGACCCAGCTCCCGGCGCAGGCTCTCCAGGGTATCCACGCTGTAGGAAGGTCCGTCCCGCTCCAGCTCACGACGATCCACGCTGAAACCGGAATGAAGGGCCACCGCCTGTTCCACCATGGCCAGACGGTGCGACATGTCGGCCTGGGGCCGGCGCCGGTGCGGCGGCAGGCCGCAGGGGATGAAGCGTAGCTCATCCAGATCCAGACATTCCTGGATCTCCAGCGCCGGACGCAGGTGTCCGAAATGGATGGGATCGAAGGTGCCGCCCAGGATGCCGATCATGGCTCCCCGAGCCCGCGCTCACCCGCGCACATGACCGTCTCCCAGAACCACGTATTTCAGGGTGGTGAGACCGTCCAGCCCCACCGGGCCACGGGCATGGAGCTTGTCGGTGCTGATGCCGATCTCGGCCCCCAGGCCGTATTCGAAACCGTCGGCAAAACGGGTGGAGGCATTCACCATCACCGAGCTGGAATCCACTTCCCGCAGGAACCGCCGGGCACGGGTATAGTTTTCCGTGACGATGGTATCGGTGTGGCGGGAGCCGTAGTGATTGATGTGCTCGATGGCCTCGTCCAGGCCGGGCACCACCCGGATGCTCAGGATCGGCGCCAGGTATTCCGTCTGCCAGTCCGCCTCGGTGGCCTCGCCGATATCCGGCAGGAAGGCGCGGGTACGGGCACAGCCCCGCAGTTCCACGCCCTTGTCGTCGAACAGGGGCTTGAGGGCGGTCAGGGCCCTGGGGGCGATGGATTCGGCCACCAGCAGGGTTTCCAGGGTGTTACAGGTGCCGTAGCGCTGGGTCTTGGCATTGAGGGTGACCCTGACGGCCTTGTCCAGGTCCGCGTGATCGTCGATGTAGACATGACAGATGCCGTCCAGGTGCTTGATCACCGGAATCAGGGATTCCTCGCTGACCCGGGCGATGAGTCCCTTGCCGCCCCGGGGCACGATCACGTCCACATGATCCTTCAGGCGCAGCAGGGCGCCTACCGCGGCCCGGTCGGTGGTCCCCACCACCTGCACCGCGTCGGCGGGCAGACCGGCCCGGTCCAGACCCTCGCGGATGCAGTCGGCCAGGGCCCGGTTGGAATGGAACACCTCGGAACCGCCGCGCAGGATGGCGGCATTGCCGGATTTGAGGCACAGGCCGGCGGCATCCACGGTCACGTTGGGCCGGGACTCGAAGATGATGCCGATGACCCCCAGGGGGACGCGCATGCGGCCCACCTGAATGCCGCTGGGGCGGTAATTGAGATCGGAGATGGCGCCCACCGGATCCGGCAGGGCGGCGATCTGGCACAGCCCCTCGGCCATGGTGCCCAGACGCTCGGGATTGAAGGCCAGACGATCCAGCATGGCGGCATCCAGGCCATTCCTTTCACCGGCCTCCAGATCCTTGCGGTTTTCCGCCATCAGGGTGTCGGCCCGGGCCTCGATCAGTTCCGCCATGGCCAGCAGGGCGGCATTCTTGGCGGCGGTGTCGGCGCGCAGCAGGACCCGGGAAGCGGCACGGGCCTGCCGGCCCAGCTGCAGCATGTAGTCGTTGATGTTCTCGATCACGGTGTCTGCCATCTTTTTCAATGTGAGTGGTTGCGGATCAAGGAAGACGGATGTCCTGCCAATCCCAGGGTCAAGTCTAACAATTCATCCCAGGGGCTGCCCGGCTTCTGCCCCTTGGCCACCTGATCCGCCCGCGCGCCCTCTCGCAGCAATTGCCCCAGGGCATGCAGGGACAGGCGTCGCAGGGCCTGGCGCACCACCGGCTGGCGCTGGGGCGGCCAGACCGACTTGAGCACCACCTGGGGCGGGGTGCCGGCGGCGGCCTGTTCCGCCAGCCGGTTGAGGGTGCGGATCTCCCGCGCCAGGGCCCAGCTCACCAGCACCGGCGCGATGCCCTCGGCCCGCAGGCCGGACAGGATCCGCACCGCCCTGCCCGCCTCCCCGGCCAGGGCGGCGTCGGTCAGGTCATAGACACTGAAACGGGCACTGTCGGCCACCGCGGCCATCACCGCAGCCTCGTCCACCGGGCCGTCCCCCTGCAGCAGCATCAGCTTGTCGATCTCCTGGGCGGCCGCCAGCAGGTTGCCTTCCACCCGCTCCGCCAGTAACCGGGCCGCCCCGGCGGTGGGTTGCAGCCCGCGACGGCTCATGCGACGGGTGATCCAGGCCTCGGTCCCCGCCAGATCCAGGGGCCAGACCTGGATCATCACCCCGGCCTGCTCCAGGGCCTGACACCAGCGGGACTTCTGCTCCTGTCGTTCCAGCTTGCCGCACTGAATGATCAACACCGTATCCGCGGACGGCTGTCCGGCACAGGCCTCCAGTACCTTGCCGCCCTGGACGCCGGGCTTGCCGGACGGCATGCGCAGTTCCAGTACCCGGCGCTGGGCGAACAGGGACAGGCTCTCGGCGGCGGTCTGGACCTGGCCCCAGTCAAACCCCTTGTCCACGGTGAAGACCTCCCGGTCCTCGAACCCCTCGGCCCGTGCCCGCGCCCTGATCGCATCGGCGGCCTCCATCAGCTGCAGCGGCTCCTCGCCGCTGAGCAGATAGATCGGCGCCAGCCCCTTTTGCAGGTGGCTCTCCAGTTGCTCCGGCTTGAGTTTCATGGCAACGCTGAATGGTTCCCCGCCGCCTGCAGTCGCAGCAGGATCAGCTGGACCAGGTCGCGGCGCATGGACTCGCGCAGACTCTGTTCCTGCTCGGCCTGTCCCAGCACGCCTTCCGGATCGAAGAGATAGTCCCGGGTCAGGGTCAGACTCTGCTCGGGGATCTCGAAGTCATTCCCCCGCCCTCTCACCGAATAGGTCAGGCGGGTGAAGACCTCATACTCGGAGACCTGGGCGTCTCGCCCCACGGACAGGGCCCGGCGGCCGGTCCTCAGATCATGGATGCGCAGCTCGGCCGTGGCCTTGGACAGGGGCACCGGTTCCACCCCGGCGGCGCGCAGGGCCAGCTGCAGGTCGATGACCAGGGGGTCGAAGGCCCCCAGGCCGGTGATGGCGGTACGGGCCATCTCCGGCGGCAGGCCCGCCGCCCCCCGCAACTGAAAGCCGCAGGCAGCCAGCAGCAGGCACAGCATCAGCACCAGGGCTGTCCGCCCCGGTCCCGACCGCCACGGCCTGACGCCTCGACCGTGCATCACCTGGCAACCACGTTCACCAGCTTGCCCGGGACCACGATGATCTTGGCCACGGTCTTGCCGTCGATGTGTCGCCTGACGTTCTCGTCGGCCAGGGCCTGGGCCTCGATGGCGGCGCGTTCGGCACCGGTGGGCACCCGCAGATGGCCGCGCAGCTTGCCGTTCACCTGGATCACCAGTTCCTGGGTGTCACTCTCCAGGGCGGCGGGGTCCACCTGGGGCCAGGGGCGATCCACCAGGGCATCCGGATGTCCCAACTCGGCCCACAGGCGATGGGTGATGTGGGGCACGATGGGCGAGAGCATCAGCACGATGGCCTCCAGGGCCTCCTGCATCAGGGCGCGTCCCTGGGGCGTGGCGTCTTCGAAACGGCTCAGGTCATTGAGCAGTTCCATGCAGGCGGCGATGGCGGTGTTGAAGGTATGGCGCCGGCCCATGTCATCGCTCACCTTGGCGATGGTCTGATGCAGCTTGCGGCGCAGATCCGCCTGAGCCTCGGTCAGCGAAGGAGCATCCAGGGCCGGTGCGGGTCCGGCACCGAGATGGTCGTGGGCCTGTTTCCACAGTCGCTTGAGGAAACGGGAAGCCCCCTCCACCCCGGAATCGGACCATTCCAGGGACATTTCCGGCGGCGCGGCGAACATCATGAACAGGCGCACGGTATCGGCACCGTACCGCTGGATCAGTTCCTGGGGATCCACCGTGTTGCCCTTGGACTTGGACATCTTGGCCCCGTCCTTGAGCACCATGCCCTGGGTCAGCAGGTTGGCGAAGGGTTCATCCCCCGGCACCAGCCCCTCGTCCCGCATCAGCTTGTGGAAAAAGCGGGCATAGAGCAGGTGCAGCACCGCATGCTCGATGCCGCCCACATACTGATTCACGGGCAGCCAGTGACGGGCCCGCTCGTCCATCATGGCACGGTCGTTGTCCGGGCAGGCGTAGCGGGCGTAATACCAGGAGGACTCGAAGAAGGTGTCGAAGGTGTCCGTTTCCCGCTCCGCCTCGCCGCCGCAGCGGGGACAGGGGGTGCGGTAGAATTCGGGCATTTTCTTGATCGGGGAACCCACGCCGTCGAAGGCCACCGCTTCCGGCAGCACCACCGGCAGCTGATCTTCGGGGACGGGAACCGGACCGCAGTCCGGACAGTTGATGATGGGAATCGGGCAACCCCAGTAACGCTGCCGGGAGACACCCCAGTCCCGCAGCCGGTAATTGACCCGGCGCCGCCCCCGGCCCTCGGCTTCCAGCTGATCGGCGATGGCATTGAAGGCCTGGTCGAAGTCCATGTCGTCAAACCGGCCGGAGGCCAGCAGAATGCCCTTCTCGGTGAAGGCTTCCTTGTCCAGGTCGATGGCGGCGGCCCCGTCGGCTGGACGGATCACCTGCCGGATGGGCAGGCCGTAGGCCCGGGCAAACTCCCAGTCCCGCTGGTCGTGGGCGGGCACCGCCATCACGGCGCCGGTGCCGTATTCCATGAGCACGAAGTTGGCGGCCCACACGGGCACCTTTTCCCCGGTGATGGGGTGGATGGCCTTGAGACCGGTGGCCACGCCCCGCTTCTTCATGGTGGCCATGTCGGCCTCGGACACCTTGGTGTGGCTGCATTCCTCGATGAAACCGGCCAGGGCCTGGTTGTCCTCGGCGGCCAGGGCGGCCAGGGGGTGTTCCGGCGCCACCGCCAGATAGCTCACCCCCATCAGGGTGTCGGGACGGGTGGTATAGACGGTCAGGGGGGTGTCGTGACCGTCTACCTGGAAGACCACCTCCACCCCTTCGGAGCGGCCGATCCAGTTGCGCTGCATGGTGCGTACCTGCTCCGGCCAGCCGGTCAGGGTATCCAGGCCATTGAGCAGTTCTTCGGCGTAGTCGGTGATACGCAGGAACCACTGGGGGATCTCCCGGCGTTCCACCGGGGCACCGGAACGCCACCCCAGGCCGTCAATGACCTGCTCATTGGCCAGCACGGTCTGGTCCACCGGGTCCCAGTTGACCACGGCGGTCTTCTTGTAGACCAGTCCCTTTTCAAACAGGCGGGTGAACAGCCACTGCTCCCAGCGGTAATACTCGGGCCGGCAGGTGGCAATTTCCCGGGACCAGTCGTAGGCAAACCCCAGGCGCTTGAGCTGGCCACGCATGTAGTCGATGTTCTCGTAGGTCCACTTGGCCGGGGGCACGCCGTGCTTGAGGGCGGCATTCTCGGCGGGCAGACCGAAGGCATCCCAGCCCATGGGCTGGAGCACGTTGCGCCCCTGCATGCGCTGGTGGCGGGCGATGACGTCGCCGATGGTGTAGTTGCGCACATGGCCCATGTGGAGCCGCCCACTGGGGTACGGGAACATGGAAAGGCAGTAGAAGGGTTCCCGGCCGTCATCCTCCCGGGCACGGAAGCAGTCATTGGCTTCCCACCAGGCCTGGGCATCGGTTTCGACGACTTCGGGTTCGTAGTGTTCTTGCATGGGGTTCCACCGGCTGAATCTGGGAATGCACGGGCCAGGGGCGCGGACCGCCGCTGCGTTGTCCATGGCTCCGGGAAGACCGGCAAGGATAGCGTGACTGCCGGGGGGTCACAACTTCCGGCATATTGACCTGAGCCGGGGCATGGGTGGAACGCGTGAAACCTGGTGTACTCTTGGAAGCATGGTGGAAGACAGGGGTAGGCCTTGGTCCCGTCGGCGGGACGCCGTGAATACGTCCCCGTTCTGCAACACCGATCCTTTTTATGACCCATGTGCAATGCTGGAGGTTGGAATCATGTCGGACAAACAGAGCGAACATCCCATCCGGGACGGACTGGTCCATGCCTATGACCGAATGCTGGAACGGGTGCGGCATGCCGTGGAAGTGGCAGAGGAAAAGACCGGCCCGACCCTGGAACATGCCATCGAGGACGCCCGTCACAAGGCGGTGGAACTGGGCGAGGCCACCCGCGAGGAGGCCCACGAAGTGGCCGAATACATCCGCCGGGATCTACATGACATCGGCGACTATTTGAACGAGTCGAGCCGGGATTTTCGCACCTGGTTCCGTATGGACCTGCAGCTCATCGAGGCCCGGATCCTGGACCTGCTGTCCTCCATCGCCGACCGCACCCGGGTGGAACTGGCGGAACTGGAGGCCCGCGCCCGGGCGGTGGGAGTCTGGCACACCGGTGAGGTGGCGGCGCCAGGGGTGCTGGCCTGCAAGCGGTGTGACACCGAACTGCATTTCACCGAGAGCGGTCGGATCCCGCCCTGCCCGAAGTGCCACGGCACCGAGTATCGAAGGGCTCGGGACTAGGAGCGAGGCACCGGTGATGAAGGGGACGCCGGGCCGCGTCGCCCGGCCAGCACCAGCCCCGCCACCAGCAACGTCAGCCCCGTGACCACCGGCCAGTTCCCCCACAGGGCATAGGGGGTGCGCCCTTCCCGGGGCTGCGCCCGGGTGGTCAGCACGTGGGTCTCGAACTGGGGCGAACGATCCCGGATCCGGCCCCGATGATCGATCACCGCCGAGATCCCCGTATTGGTGGCCCGGAGCATTTCCCGCCCCGCTTCCAGTGACCGCACCCGGGCGATTTCCAGGTGCTGATGGGGGGCGATGGAATCCCCGAACCAGGCATCGTTGGTCACGTTCACCAGCATCTGCGCCCGCGGCAGGGCACGGATGATCAGATGTCCGAAGGCATCCTCGTAGCAGATGGAGGCTCCCAGCACGATCCCGGCCGCCTCAAGGGTGAAGCCTCCGTGCCCCCTGGACAGGTCCGCCATGGGCAGCTCGATATAGCCGTCCAGCCACTCCAGCAGTCCCCGTAGCGGCAGGTATTCACCAAAGGGCACCCGCTTGCGCTTGTGATAGAACTGAGGGCGCTCGGCATCCACCTTGGCGATGCTGTTGAACATGCGCCGGGTTTCGGGTTCGTAGGTGAAGATGCCGGCCAGCAGTTCGCTGCCATGGGCGCGCGCCTCCGCCACCAGGGGCAGGAGGAAATCCTCTTCCAGGTAGTGATAGAAACTGGGCACCGCCGTCTCGGGCCAGAGGATCAGATCGCTGCCGAAGGCCTCTTCGGTCAGGTAGGCATACAGGCCCATGGCCGTCACCAGCTCCTCCGGACGCAGCTTGTCCTCCTGGGCCATGTTCCCCTGCAACAGGCTGACCTGCAACGGCTCGCCCACGGGGCGGGTCCATTCCACCTGTTTGAGTCCCAGCCCCCCCAGCCACAGCAATCCCACCAATCCCAGCGCCGCCGCCAGCCGACGATGCCCGCTCACGACACCCCAGGCCAGGGCGCCGGCCATCATCGCCGCCACCATGCCGGTGCCGAAGACTCCCAGCACCGGCATATAGCCGGCCAGGGCCGTATCCAGTTGGGCCGTCCCCAGCAGCAGCCAGGGGAATCCGGTGAGAAACCAGCCACGCCACCACTCGAACAGGACCCACAGGGCCGGCACCAGCAACACCAGATGCACGAAGGGGGTCGTCCGCCCCCGCAGGCGGGCGGCCAGATAGCCGAGCAGGGCCGGGAACAGGGCCAGCAGCATGACGAAACCGGCCGTGATCAGGGCCGCCAGGGGGGCAATGGCCGCGCCGAACAGGTGCAGGCTGTAATACACCCAGTAGACGCCGGCCCCGAACATGCCAAGGCCGAAGGCATAGCCCCGCCAAGCCGCCTGGCGGGGTTGCGCCCCGGCCCAGAGCACGAACAGCAGGGCCGGCGCCAGCACACCCAGCACACGCAGTTCAAAGGGGGCAAAGGCCGGCACCAGGGCGGCGCCGGCCAACAGGGCCAGCCATAGGGCCCAACGGGGGTGCCGTTCCAGCGTCCGGATCAGGGGCACAGCCGCAAGCGCGTGGGTCATGGGATCAGAGCGGGGTGGGCTCCGCCTCGGCGGGCGGAGTTTCACGGTAACTGAGTTCCAGCAGATGCACCCGGCGGTTATCGGCCCGCAACACCCGGACATGGAAACGATCGAAGCTCAGTTCCTCACCGCGTTTGGGGACATGGCCGAAGCGATGGATCACGAATCCGCCGATGGTGTCGAACTCGTCATCGCTGTAATCAGTATTGAAATAGGCGTTGAACTCCTCGATGGGCGTGAGGGCCTTCACCGTGAAGCGGCCATTGGCGTGGCGCAGGATGTGAGTGAGGAAGTCCTCGATATCATGCTCGTCGTCGATCTCGCCGACGATCTGCTCCAGCACATCTTCGATGGTCACCAGCCCCGCCACTCCGCCGTACTCATCCACCACGATGGCCATGTGATTACGGCTGTTACGGAACTCCTTGAGCAGCACGTTCAGGCGCTTGCTCTCGGGCACGAAGACGGCGGGACGCAGGATGTCCTGCATGTCGAAGACCTCCTGACCGTCCTTCACGAAATAACGCAGCATGTCCTTGGCCAGCAGGATGCCCACCACCTCGTCCCGGTCGTCACCGATCACCGGAAAGCGGGAATGGGCCGAATCGGCCAGGATGGCGACGATGTCGTCCAGGGCGGCATCCCGCCGCACCACATCCATCTGCGCGCGGGGGATCATGATATCCCGCACCTGCATCTCGGAGACCTGCATCACCCCCTCGATCATGCCCAGGGCATCGGGATCGATGATCTGGCGCTGATGGGCACCGCGCAGCAGTTCCACCAGTTGGGCGCGGTCCCTGGGCTCGGCCCCGGACAGGGCCAGGGTGAGACGTTCCACCCAACTACGGGCGGGAGGTTCGCTGGAGCGATCGGTATTCATGGAATGAGAGGTCGGAAGGATTCAGTACGCATAGGGGTCTGCATGGCCCAATTCTGCCATGAGCAGTGTTTCAATCGTCTCCATCACCTCGGCCTCGGCCTCGGACAGGTGATCGAAGCCGCGCAGGTGCAGTACACCGTGGATCACCATGTGCGCCCAATGGCTCTGCACCGGCTTGCTCTGCTCCGCTGCCTCCCGGGCCACCACCGGGGCGCAGATCACCAGGTCTCCCAGGTGGGCCATCGGCACGCCCGCCGGGGCCTCGAAGGGGAATGACAGCACATTGGTGGGACCGGACTTGCCCCGATACTGATGATTGAGCTGCGCACTTTCCGTCTCATCGGTGATGCGGATCAGCACCGACCCCTCGCAGCCCTGGCAGGCCAGATCCACCCAGCGACGAAAGCTCGCCGGTCCGGGTACCCCCTTGCGCGGCACCGCGTATTGCAATTGCACATCCCGGGACATCAGCGGTCCTTGCGAGACGATTCGCTCGCGTCATAGGCCTCGACGATGCGCTGCACCAGGGGATGGCGCACCACGTCCCGGGAGGTGAAGAAGGTGAAGCTGATGCCCTTCACATCCTGCAGGATCTCGATCACATGGCGCAGCCCCGACTGCCGGGGATTGGGCAGGTCCGTCTGGGTCACGTCACCGTTCACCACCGCGGTGGAACCAAAGCCGATGCGTGTCAGGAACATCTTCATCTGTTCCGAGGTGGTGTTCTGGGCCTCGTCCAGTATCACGAAGGCATCATTCAGGGTGCGGCCACGCATGTAGGCCAGAGGCGCCACCTCGATGACATTGCGCTCCATCAGCTTGGCCACCTTTTCAAAACCCAGCATCTCGTAGAGGGCGTCGTACATGGGCCGCAGATAGGGGTCGATCTTCTGAGCCAGATCCCCGGGCAAAAATCCCAGCCGCTCCCCGGCCTCCACCGCCGGACGCACCAGCACCAGGCGTCGCACCCGCTCCGTTTCCAGGGCCTCGCAGGCGGCGGCCACGGCCAGGTAGGTCTTGCCCGTGCCCGCCGGCCCGATGCCGAAGTTCAGGTCATGGGTGCGGATGTTGCGCAGGTAGCGGAGCTGGTTGGCCCCGCGACCGCGGATCACGCCCCGCTTGAGATGCAGCGGCGTTTCATCCTCGTCCGCCTTTTCCTCCCGTCGGGCCAGCAGGCGGTCAATCCCCGACGCCTGCAGATGCAGGTGGACGCGGGCGGGGTTGAGGGTCTCCTTCGCGGTGGCCCGGTAGAGATCCCGCAACAGCTCGGCGCCGGCCTGGGCCGGTTGCGGGTCACCGATCACGTTGAAGCGGGCACCCCGGTTGTTGATTTCCACGCCCAGGCGCTGCTCCATGAGCCGCAGATGCTCATCGAACTGACCACAGAGATTTGCCAGGCGCAGGTTGTCGGCGGGCTCCAGGGACAGTTCCACTGTCACCGGGGAGGCCGCCACTTGAGAATCGGCAGGAGTTTCAGTCAAGGCAGGTTCAGGCCATCAAGGCGGGTTGTGTGTCCACGGAGTATAGCCTGATCAGCCGCTCGCGGCGGCCTTCGGCATCGGTTCGGGTTGTTGCTCGTCAGGCACCCGTTCGCCCCGCAGTGAATGACTCAGGGCCTCGGTAATGCGCACCGGAACGAAATGTCCGATGCAGTCCGGATCCGCCGGGAAGTTCACTACCCGGTTGTTGCCGGTGCGTCCCGCCATCCAGCGCGGATCCTTGCGGGACGGGCCTTCCACCAGTACCGACTCCACCTGCCCCACCATGGCTTCACTGATGGCCTGGGCGGAGGCATTGATGGTGTCCTGCAGGTGCTGCAGGCGTTGCTTCTTCACCGACAGGGGCACGTCATCCTCCATCACCGCCGCCGGGGTGCCGGGACGGCGACTGTAGATGAAGCTGAAGGACTGGTCAAAGCCGATATCATGAATCAGTGTCATGGTGGCCTGGAAATCCGCCTCCGTTTCACCGGGGAAGCCGACGATAAAATCCGAAGACAGGCAGATGTCCGGCCGGGCCTCGCGGATGCGCCGGATCTTGGACTTGTACTCCAGGGCCGTGTGCCCACGCTTCATGGCCGCCAGTATCCGGTCCGAACCGCTTTGTACCGGCAGGTGCAGATGGCCGGCCAACTGGGGCACCTCGGCGAAGGCGCGGATCAGGCTGTCGGAAAACTCCACCGGATGGGACGTGGTGAAGCGAATGCGATCGATCCCGTCCACCGCCGCCACATAGTGGATCAGCAGGGCCAGGTCGGCGATCTCGCCATCGTGCATGCGGCCCCGGTAGGCGTTCACGTTCTGCCCCAGCAGGTTCACCTCCCGCACCCCCTGGGCCGCCAGCTGGGCCACTTCGGCCAGGACGTCGTCGAAGGGCCGGCTGATCTCCTCGCCCCGGGTATAGGGGACGACACAGTAGGTGCAGTATTTGCTGCACCCTTCCATGATGGACACAAACGCCGTGGGGCCGTCGGCCCGGGGTTCGGGCAAGGCATCGAACTTCTCGATCTCGGGGAAGGACACGTCCACCACCGGATAGCGGCCATCCCGGGCGCTTTCCAGCATCTGGGGCAGTCGGTGCAGGGTTTGGGGACCAAAGACCATGTCCACGAAGGGGGCGCGCTCCCGCAACAATTCCCCTTCCTGGCTGGCCACGCACCCGCCGACACCGATCACCACGCCGGGGCGCTGTTCCTTGATAGCCCGCCAACGCCCCAACAGGGAAAAGACCTTTTCCTGGGCCTTTTCCCGGATGGAACAGGTGTTGAGCAGGAGCACATCCGCGTCCATGGGATCATCCGTCAGCTCGCCCCCGTGGGATTCACGCAGCACGTCCAGCATCTTGCCCGAGTCGTACTCGTTCATCTGGCAGCCGTGGGTCTGGATATAGATCTTGGTACGCATGGGGTGAGTCTTGGAAGTCCGGTCAGGCAAAGCGAAAGCGATATGCATGTTGCAGAACAAGCCCCTCTCCCCCTGATGTGAGAGGGGTTGGAGTGAGGGGCAGCGTGCTCCGGCATCACGCCGGGGTCTGGTCGCCCCTCATCCCCGGCCCTTCTCCCCCGAGGGAGAAGGAAGGTAAATCCTAGAACGGAATATCGTCCTCGAAATCATCCTGCATCGGACGACTGGAAGACGCCGCCGGGGCCGGTGCCTGCCGAGGCGCAGGTCTGCCGCCGTCACCGGCGTCATGGCTGCTGCCGCGACCACTGTCGAAATCGCCGGAACCACCGCCGCTGCGACCGCCCAGCATCTGCATTTCATTGACCACGATCTCGGTGGTATAGCGCTTGATGCCGTCCTTTTCCCATTCACGGGTCTGCAGGCGCCCTTCCACATAGACCTGGGAGCCCTTGCGCAGGTATTCACCGGCGATCTCCGCCAGACGCCCGAAGAACACCAGGCGGTGCCACTCGGTGCGCTCGGTCCAGTCATTGGTCTGCTTGTCCTTCCAGCGTTCCGCGGTAGCCAGGTTCACGTTGGCCACGGCGGCCCCACTGGGCATGTATTTCACATCCGGGTCATTGCCCAGATTGCCGATGAGGATGACCTTGTTGATGCCTTTAGCCATGAGACCGCTCCCGAAAACAGAAATCGTCCATTGTATCTTGATTCAGGTGGTGGGACCGCATTTTATCCGGCCGCCCGGCAGAGCATAGACCATTCCCGGATCATGGGGAAACCGGCACCAGCATCGGCGCCAGAAACCGTCCCGTATGTGAGCGAGGCTCGGCGGCGATCTGCTCCGGCGTCCCCGTGGCGATGATCTCGCCGCCACCGGAACCGCCTTCCGGCCCCAGATCGATGAGCCAGTCCGCCGTCTTGATCACGTCCAGATTATGCTCGATCACCACCACCGTGTTGCCATGGTCGCGCAGGCGGTGCAGCACCTTGAGCAATTGTTCCACATCGTGAAAATGCAGCCCGGTGGTGGGCTCGTCGAGGATATACAGGGTACGACCGGTATCCCGCTTTGACAGTTCCCGCGCGAGTTTCACCCGCTGGGCCTCGCCGCCGGACAAGGTGGTGGCATTCTGCCCCAACTGGATGTAGGACAGCCCCACATCCATCAGTGTTTCCAGCTTGCGCCGCAGGGCCGGCACCGCCTGGAAAAACGCCAGGGCGTCCTCCACGGTCATTTCCAGCACTTCATGGATGGTTTTGCCTTTGTAACGAATCTCCAGGGTCTCCCGGTTGTAGCGCTTGCCCTTGCAGACATCGCAGGGCACATAGACATCCGGCAGAAAATGCATCTCCACCTTGATGACGCCGTCGCCCTGACAGGCCTCGCAACGGCCGCCCTTCACGTTGAATGAAAAGCGCCCCGGGGCATAGCCCCGCGAGCGGGCCTCCGGCACCCCGGAAAACAGTTCGCGGATGGGCGTGAACAGGCCGGTGTAGGTGGCCGGATTGGAGCGGGGCGTGCGACCAATAGGGCTCTGGTCGATGTCCACCACCTTGTCGAAAAACTCCGCCCCTTCCAGCGAGGCATAAGGGGCCGGTTGTTCACCGGCACGATTGATACGCAGGGCCATGAGGCGATACAGGGTATCGTTGATCAGAGTGGACTTGCCGGAACCGGACACACCGGTGACACAGGTGAACAGCCCCACCGGGACGGACAGATCCACATCGCGCAGATTATTGCCGCTGGCGCCCCGGATGACCAGTTGGCGCGCCGGGTCCACAGGATGCCGGCGGGCAGGCACATCGATCCGGCGCTGCCCGGACAGGTACTGGCCGGTGAGAGACTCCGCAGTATGGCTGACCGCCTCCGGGGTCCCCTGGGCCACGATGCGCCCCCCGTGACGACCGGCCCCCGGACCGATGTCCACCACATGATCCGCCCGACGGATGGCGTCTTCATCGTGCTCCACCACGATCACCGTATTGCCCAGATCCCGCAGATAGGTCAGGGTATTGAGCAGGCGTTCGTTATCCCGCTGATGCAGGCCGATGGAAGGCTCGTCCAGGATGTACATGACCCCCACCAGCCCGGCACCGATCTGAGAGGCCAACCGGATACGCTGGGCCTCGCCGCCGGAAAGGGTATCCGCTGACCGATCCAGGGTGAGGTAGTCCAGCCCCACGTTCACCAGAAAATCCAGCCTGGCGACGATTTCCTTGAGGATCTTCTCCGCAATCCTGCCCTGCTTGCCGGGCAGGGACAGATCCTGGAAAAAGTGTCGGGCCGTTCCGATGGGCAGACGGGTCAGCTCCGGCAACGTGTGGCTCCCGATGAACACATGACGGGCCGCCCGATTCAGGCGCGTTCCCTGGCAATCCGGACAGGGATGCATGGAGCGGTACTTGGCCAACTCCTCGCGCACGGCACTGGAATCCGTCTCCCGGTAGCGTCGCTCCAGGTTGGGAATGATTCCTTCAAAGGGCTGGGTGGAGCGGGCGATCCGCCCCCGTTCATTTTGATACTCGAACTCGATCCGCGTGCGGCCGCTACCGTGGAGCACCACCTGGCGAATCGATGCATCCAGGGACTGGAAGGGCACCTCGATATCGAAATCATAATGCCGCGCCAGACTCTGGATCATCTGGAAATAATAGGTGTTGCGACGATCCCAGCCTCGCACCGCCCCACCGGCCAGACTCAGTTCCGGATGGGCCACCACCCGCTCGGGGTCGAAGAACTGCTGCACACCCAGACCGTCACAGGTGGGACAGGCGCCTACCGGATTGTTGAAGGAAAACAGCCGTGGCTCCAGCTCCTGAATGGCATAACCGCAGACAGGGCAGGCAAACCGGGAGGAAAACACCATCGGCTCCCGCTCCGGCGCATCCAGCCAGGTCACCAGGGCGATGCCCTCGGAGAGATTCAGGGCGGTTTCCAGGGATTCCGCCAGGCGCACCCGGACATCATCCCGCACCCGGAAACGGTCCACCACCACCTCAATGGTGTGCTTGCGGCGGGGTTCCAGCTTGGGGGGATCATCCAGTTCCACCAGTTCGCCATCGATACGGGCCCGCAGATAACCCTGGGCTCTCAACCCTTCAAGTACGTTCTGATGCTCTCCCTTGCGCTCCTGAATCACGGGGGCCAGCAGCATGAGCTTCTCGCCTTCGGGAAGCGCCAGGACCTGATCCACCATCTGACTCACGGTCTGGGCTTCGAGACTGGTGTCGTGATCGGGGCAGCGGGGCACTCCCGCGCGGGCAAACAGCAGGCGCAGGTAGTCATAGATCTCGGTGATCGTCCCCACGGTGGAGCGCGGGTTATGAGATGTGGTCTTCTGTTCGATGGAAATCGCGGGGGACAGTCCCTCGATATGATCCACATCCGGCTTTTCCATCACCGACAGAAACTGCCGGGCATAGGCGGACAGGGATTCCACATAGCGGCGCTGTCCTTCGGCAAAGAGGGTGTCGAAGGCCAGGGAGGACTTGCCGGAACCGGATACCCCGGTGATGACGATCAGCCGATCCCGCGGCAGCGTCAGATCCACGCTCTGCAGGTTGTGGGTGCGGGCACCGCGGATGAGGATATTTTCCATGGAACAGAGGCTCCCGAGTGGGTTGCCGGCGGGCAAACGGGTATTTTAGCACTGAAAGTAAAGCCCTTGCCGTGAAAGCAAAATCTCATCGTCACTCCCGTATCCTTTCGTCACTCCCGCGCAAGCGGGAGTCCAGGGTTTCTGTCCTGTCACTGTATTCCCGCGTTCGCGGGAATGACGGAGGGGTGGCGGGAATGG